>JAQYIU010000100.1 GCA_028721415.1 Lachnospiraceae bacterium
AGAAAGGATTTATCAAATGTTAAACAATACTCCTGATATTATGACTGTAAAAGATTTAATGAAAGCACTTCAAATTGGGAAAAATAAGGCATTGCAATTATTAAACGAAGGGCAGATCACCGGACATCGTATTTCCGGCAATCGATGGAGGATTTTAAAAGAAGATGTAGTGGAGTATGTACTCCGTTCATAAAATCAAGAACGCCTCGTCGTTCTTGATTTTAATATTTCAATTATTGTATTGCATTTTTTATTTTATTTTATATAATATAAATATCAAGTTATTTAATTTCAAACATATTGTAAGGAATTTTAAGGAGGTGTGCAATATGGCACAGGCAACTTTCAGCATTCGTATGGATAAGAATTTAAAAAAACAGTTTGATGCCCTATGCTCGGATTTTGGCATGAATGCGACCACTGCCTTTAATATTTTTGCGAAAGCTGTGGTACGTGAAAGAAAAATACCATTCGAGATTTCTTCTCCTGCTGACACTACTCGCGAAGATGCAAAAGCTGCTTTTTGGAAAATGCGGAGCATCGCGGCAGAAAATGATCTTCAGGATATGACCCTTGACGAAATCAACTCTGAAATTGAAGCAGTACGCTCAGGAAAGTAGGGAAATCGTGAACTATCTAGTTGTTATTGACACAAACGTAATCGTATCTGCATTATTATCCAGACACTCTGATGCTTCCACCGTACAAGTCATCGAAGCCTTATTAGATGACCAATTCACACCAATTTACAATGATGAAATTCTATCTGAATATGATGATGTTCTCCACCGGAAAAAATTTCATTTTCCGGAATCGACCATACAGGCACTATTACAGTATTTCAAAAAATATGGCATTTATGCAGACCGCCTTGCAACAGATGAAATGCTTCCTGATCCAAAAGATCTTGCATTCTATGAAGTATGTATGGCAAAACGAGAAGAGGATTCCATGCTTGTTACAGGAAACATGAAACATTTTCCCAGCAAACCGTTTATTGTAACACCAAATGAATTATTGGATATTATCAGAACCAATCCGTAGATATGATTTCCGTATCTTCTGAAATCTCTTCAAATTGAAAAAAAGCAGACCACAAAACAGCGGTCTGCTTTTATTTCAGGTTCTTTTCTTCAATTGGTGTAGTAACTCACCCTATAGCCCTCTCAAAGCCTTTAAATAAGCCATATTTTCAGTCCGGGAATCTCACCCTGCCCTGAAGACTTGTTCCATATCCAGTAGTCATTATAACTCATTATAAGGGTTTATACAACTGTTTTTTTCAGTAAATGTGAACAAACAAATCTCTCATTCTCCGATTGTAACTGTTTCCTTTGGAATTGCCATTGTCGCATGACGGTTCACACCTTCCATCCGTATAGAAATTCCTTTTAAATATCCAGTAAACAATAAATCTGGTATTTTCATTATTAATGTTTAGCGATTCTTACAGGAAACATCGTGTGTATTTTTTCCATTTTTTATTTATAGTACTATTTTATTACATTTTGTCAAGGGGCCTTTTTCTATAATTTTGACACATTTGTCTGGAAAATCTGCCTATCGAATCCAGGGAAAAATCTCTAAAATATAAGACATAACTTAGCTTTATCATTCATACAAACAGATAACAACTACGTTATCACAATATCAAATAACAGGGAGGAAACAAATAATGAGAAGATCAAATAGTATTATATGGGGGATTGTATTAATTGCAGTCAGTCTGGTTCTTTTACTGAATGCCTTTGAAATTGCCAATATCAATTTATTTTTTGACGGCTGGTGGACATTTTTTATTATCATTCCGTGTTTTGCCGGTTTATTTAACAGCAGCGACAGGGGATCTAATCTGATCGGACTTGTGATCGGTATCCTTCTTTTTCTTGCCTGTCGCGACATTTTTGCTTTTGATATTTTATGGAAACTTTTTGTTCCGGCTATCATTGCTCTGATGGGCATTAAGATGATTTATAAAGGTACTTTTGCAAGAAGAAATGCTAATGGATTTCCCGTATTAGAAGGAAACGGAAACTGTGGCACGTCAACCTTTGCTGCTTTTTCCGGCAGAGGCTTGAATTACAATAACGAGGTTTTCCAGGGAGCGGAACTCACAGCGATTTTCGGAGGTATTAAATGTGATCTGAGAAATGCCATCATTGAAAATGATGTGGTGATTAATACCTGCAGCCTTTTTGGTGGAATTGATATTCTCGTAGCGGATGATGTGAACGTCAAGGTGGATTCAAATTCTCTGTTCGGGGGCGTGGATATGAAAAAACACCAAAACAGATATGACAACGCTCATACCATTTATTTAAACAGTACCTGTATATTTGGAGGTGTCGATATAAAATGACAACATTTCAGAAAGTAATCAAATATCTGGCTCTTGCCTTTGCAATTTTTTTAAGCATCAGTATTATCAGCGGAATCTTACAGGCTTTTGTAGCCCTCCCGAATTATTTTGGAAAAACTCCGACCGGCGAAATGAAGGCATATACTTTTAAAACCAATTTCACGGAATTAAAAACAGACCTCACAGCTTCCAGTCTGGAGATAAAAACCGGAGATTCTTTCAAGGTGGAATCGAATCTTAAGTATCTTGACTGCAGAGAGGACGGGAACTGTCTCATCATAAAAGAAACGAAAAAACTGAATCCGGGACGCTGGAAAAATATCCAGCTTACTCTAACTGTACCGGAAGGCACTGTTTTCAGCCAAGCCGATATTGATACCGGTGCCGGAGAAGTTTCTATAGAAAAACTGGCTGCAGATTCTCTGAGCTTAACTCTTGGAGCCGGAGAACTTCAGGGAAAAGAGCTGATTGCCAACAATGCTGCTAAAATCGACGGTGGTGCCGGCAGTATCACCATCACGGACTGCTCTCTTCATAATGCCGATATCGATATGGGAATTGGCGAGCTTCATTATACCGGTACTCTCACCGGCAACAGCAAAGTAGATTACGGAGTAGGAGAAACCAATCTGACCCTGACCGGAAGCGAAAAGGATTATCAGATTATTCTCGATAAAGGCGTCGGCGATGCCATCGTAAACGGTATGTCAATGGGCGATAATTCCACCTACGGAAACGGAGTTAACCGAATCGAAGTTGACGGCGGAGTTGGGGATTTGAATATTATGTTTCAATCGGGCTTCTGATTTTTCTTCGTTTGATATAGATATTCCTTGATCAGAACACACCTGGTTCTTATTCACATACTTACAGAAAACGCCAACACCCCATACCGATTTCGCATAATATGGGATGTTGGCATTTTAGATTATTTAATTTTAATCGTTACTGTTTTCTTTTTGTTGCTTCCATCTGTTGCCATGGCGGTAATTTTAACCTTCTTGCCTTTCCCGGCTTTCTTTGTCTTCACGATCCCCTTGCTGTTAACCATGGCGTATTTCGTATTACTACAAATCCATTTGAGTTTCTTGTTCGCACCTTTGGTTGCTGTCACTTTTGCTTTCAGTTTCAGGCTCTTTCCCGCTTTCACTGTCTTTGCTCCACTAACAGAGACTTTTTTCACAACACCCTTCATGGATTTTATCTTCCAGGTAGCAGTAAGACCGCTTCCGTTCGTGGCTTTTGCCCGAATGATTACAGACTTGCCACCGGTTTTCTTTTTGATAGTCACAATACCACTCTGAGTAACAGTGGCTACTTTTTTGTTACTGGTTGACCAGAGCAATTTCGGTAACCGGATTCCCGCCGGTGTTCCTTTGGCAGTCAGTTTAATCTTTTTGCTCGCTGCAATATTATGAGAAATACCATCTAAGCTGATCTTACTTATTTTAGTATTGCTGCCAGATGGATTTGTTACCGGATAAGAAACATTCTCTTTATCCACTTTAGATCCAGGATAAGTAACATCCACTTTATCCACTTTAAATCCATAATAATCACAAAAGCTTCCGTCTGTCTTCATATATATTTTTACGGTATCTCCAGATACAGTAACCGTTTTTCCTGCCGCTTCTGTTCCCGTCCACTTATACAATACCTTATTGTTTTTATCTAATAAAAATAAATAATCACACCCATCTTCCAATTCACAATATTTCGACAGGGATATCGTGATATTTTGTGCTCCCGGTACCGTATAAGTCCAAAGTTTATCCATGTTGTTATCATACCCTCGGCCTGTTTGGCGAGTATTACTATCCAATTGTTCCGATTTTGTAACCTGAATGGTTTCCTTAGGCTGAAGTACAACTGTCACACGCATGAATGCAGAAATATTACCTGCTCTTGCCGTTACCGTACAAATGCCCGGCATCTTTCCATATATTCTTCCATCCTCATACACTTCTGCGATAGACTCATCGGAAGAAGTCCAATCAATGTTTTGGCTGGCATCTGCCGGCTGAACCTCGTAAGTAACGTATTTCCACTGACATACCCCAACCGTGATATCATTTAATTTCAAACCAGTGATTGGCACGACCACATCGATATCTGCAGAAATCTCGTTTTCATAAATCTTTGCAGTGATAGAACAATATCCAACTTTCAAGGCCTTGATGTTTGCTTTGAATGGATTCTCTTGATCCGCCTCTACCATAACAATCGACGGATCACTGGATTCCCAGGTTATGTTCTCTTTTAGGATATCCTCAGATAAATCCTCACATTTTGCAGTCACTTCCAGGACATCCACATCATTTACTTCCATTTCCTTATATCCGGAAGATAACGTCAGCTCCACATCCGGATAGGATACGGAAATCTCCATTTCCACTTGTGCACCTTCATAAGAAACAGCGACTGATTGTACTCCAGGAGAATCGAATCTCTGTTGATCATAAGTATACCCCGTTTCAATGAATCTATGAGAGCCATCTGTTCCAAGTTTTAATAATACCAGTCCATCCATATTCAATGTTTCTCCCAGATAATAATTCATTTTATCTGGTAACTGATAAATACTTAAGTCATCAATGGACTGACGAATGAATGATTCAAAGAATTCCCGATCAAATCCCGTTGTCCCTTTTAGGTTATAAATAGTAAAAGACGGACCTACATTCAGAAATGCATTTTCCCCAATATCAGTCGGTGCATTTCCTGTGAAATAAATTCCATTCAATGCGGTACAACAACGAAAAGCTCCTTCTGCAATCTTTGTAACTGTAGCAGGCAGAAATACATTTTCAAGAGAACTACATTCTCTGAACGCCTCCTTACTAATACTTTTCAGTCCGGATGGCAAAGTAATATCTTTTAAATTCACACAGCCAAAGAAAACCTGTTCCGGAAGTTCTTCCATTGTATTTGGTAAAATAATTTCAGAAAATCCACTTCCGGTCAATTTGAAACTTTCCAAATCAGAAAATACCGTCAAATCCAGTTCTCCGGTTAATTCTTTTTGTTCAGCCAAATCCAGAGAAACTACATGATATTTTCCGTCCGTTCCCAGTTTCCATTGCACTTCTTGCCAGCTTCCCGGATCATCGTCTGTCCATTGCATAACATCAGAGAAGGAAGAAAGAACTGCGTATTCCTCTTCATCAAAGTCATTTACCTCTGCTGATACTCCCTGCCATCCCAATTCTTTATTTTCAATCTGTAAAGAATCCAGGACATTTACCGGCAATTTATTTCCGCTGCAGTATAAAGTCTGTAAATGTGTTGAATCATTAACGGTAAACGTTGTCAGATTATTGGCACAACATTGCACGGTATCTAACTCTCCACAATTGGATACATCGAGGGAAGAAAGATTATTGGCACTGCAATCCAGATACTGTAAATGACTAAATCCTGAAAAATCACCAGCTCCACTTAATTCATATCCCGATAACTCCAGACGTGTGACATAGTAAGTTCCATTTATGTTTGTCCACACAACACCAGGCCAGGAACCAGGTGTTTCCGGATCCCATATCTCTTCATCAGTCAGTATTGTTTTCAATTTCGCCACATCATCATTGGCAAACTCTGCATCTTGCGGAATTTTTTGATTTTCATAATAAATCTCGATATTTCCAGACAGAGCAGCCATTTGTTTCAATGTGTCCTGACCCAGCTCATTATACTCTGCATTACAATATTTTAATGCCGCTCCCTGTACAGACAGTGCTGTAAGGGCATTATGACTGCAATCCAGGTATTCCAGCACAGAACTTTTCTGGGTCGGAAGAATCAATTCTGAAATATGATTCCCTGCAATTTTCACTTTTTTCAGGGAAGAAAAAGCACTCAGATCGAGGTTTCCCTCTAAATACAACGGTTCATTTTCATCACTTTCCGGATACTCTAAATCTATCTCCGTCACACGATTTGTCTCTTCATCTAAGATAATCCCTGACAAAGAATAACCATCTTCAAAATTCCATCCAAGTATCGTTGCATTGCTGCCCTGATTTGCAAAAGCCTTCAAAGCATCCTTTTCTTCATCGGAATCAGAAAATGTAACGGCACTCTTTCCGCTTATGCTCTTTTCATCCTCGTTCTCTTCTGCGGACTCTACATTTGCTGCCGTACTTTGCGGTGTATCAAAACAATTCGTTCTCAAAGCATCATAATAAGTATACATTTGATGGTTATCGTTTACATTATATGCCGCATGGGTTCCATCTACAAAATAATCGGCTATCTTCTGGTATTTTCCTGACAGTTGTCCAGCTGCCAGCTTTAAGGATGGCCCCAGATCTCCCATGGCAGCAGGTGCGATCACATTATGCATGTATAAGTACAAGGTATTATTTCCCGTCCATTTCACTTTTTTTGTATAATACTCATCGACACTTGTCCAATTATCTCCAATATAACGGATCAGATCCTGACAACTTTGCAATTTAAAAGAAGGATCTCTCTGTTCAGACAATCGAGTAGACTCATATGCCTTATCCTGAAACTCTACATTATTTTTATATAATTGCTGTGCACTTTTCGTAAATGTCTTTCCATTTTTATCATAATTCCATTTATTATTTAATGGAACACTTGGCACAAAATCATCCGTAAAACAGAAATTAAAAATATTCGTCATATTTTTATCCGGTTTTCTTGTACAGTTTGGAACTGCAAACAGATAAGCATAAACGGAATCTTCGTCAACCAGTCCATTTCCCAGACCATTTTTTGTCAAATCTGCTGCCAGCAAATTGCCAATAGCTCCTCCCCTACTATGCCCAGTAACCAGAACCATGGCATTTTTTATATCCTCACTGTTACAATATTCTTTTAACTTTTGTTTTACTTGTTTTTCTCCGGAAAGAAAACTATAGGATTCATCATCATTAAATGGACCATTGGATCCACCTTGAACCAAATTCATATTTCCTTTCCATTGAATCTTATTGGTTCCCCGAACAGAAACCACCACCAGATTTCGAACGGTTCCTTTATAATTCACTTTCTTGGAGGCGAAATTAAACGTAGCACCATTCTCGGTTGGATCTGTGTAATTATACTTTTTAAAGTTAGAAAAACCGTCCTGTTTTAATCGGTCTTTTAATCTATAATATTCTGCATTTTTTACAGCATAAAAATTATCTATCAAGCTGACATACTGATAGTCCTGATAAGCAAGAGCAGCATAGACTGCTAATTGTTCCGCCAATTCCTGCGAATAGGTGTTGTTATCGTAATCGAATCTATCATATCCGTTGGCGGATTCTGAATTATATACACCATATCTCGTTAAAACTGTTTTTGTTGCTCCGGAACTTAATGACTCTCTATCAAAATAAACAGCCACCGCACTGTCATTTACAACAGAACGTTTCGGATCTATGGCATATCCCCAACTACTTCCGCACACATTTGGCCAACTGGCAAACTGGACTTTATCCGGTCGCTCTCCTGCGTTATAATACAGATAGCCGGTTGCCACAATATCAGGATTTGTCAGGCTATCCATCGCCTGATATATTTTCGGTATCGTCTCTCCGAAATACTCTCTCTCTGTAGTGACTGCAACTCCATTGATTTTAAATGGAGCCCCATCATTGGACCCTAACATGGTATCGATCATAATACGAACACCAATCTTTTTTTCCTCCTCTGAACGATTGGTATAGCGATATTTAATCGAAATCAAATCTTTTTTTGATGTACTTGGATTATTTTCAATCTGAAGAATCTGCTCAATCTTCACATTTTCAATCTCTGCTGTTGCAACACATTCATCCGAACCAATCGCTGTAACATCCGTAACATAATCGTTAAACAAATAATCTGTACTATCAATACGAATCAATGTTTCCGATGTTTTTCCATAAGGATAATTGTACAAAAGACAATCCCCATCTGCTGTTCCGATGTTAAATTCACCGTCATCATCAATCACACATTGAATATAATCATTGCTGATCATTTTTGTGCTGTTTTTTACTGTAGCTGCCTTACCCTCTTTCCGCTTTTTATTGGCAGCTATTCTCTCTGTCTCAAGTTCTTTGGAAGAAACAGGTTTTGAGCTTTTTTCTGTTGTTGTCGCTGCATAAATCCCGATTCCGCTAGAGCTGAAAGTCATCACAACAACCAGAAAAAATGCCAACAAAGATTTCCGATATTTTTTCATATTTTCTCCTCTCGTAAATCGTTAACGGGTTACTCTATATAAAATTTCCTGACATATCGATATTTAAAGCACTTGCTGTCAGGAAATACATATTAAAAAGATATAAAACAACATAATAACTACTGATAAAATACAAGAAACTACATTACAAAACTGCAAAAATAGTTTTATCCATCTTTTTGGTGAAAAAATCGTTTTTATAACCCCGACTATTGTTTTCCAACTTCCTAACATATAAACTACATACAATATGGAAAAGCTCAAAAAAATATACTGGTTCGGGATTCCCGCAAAGACATGTGGATTCATACAAGTAAAGAAAAAAGAAAATAATCTGCCTAGTCCAACTAAAAAAAATATGATTATAGAAATATGAAGAATTAATCTTTTCAAATATTCTATACCCCCCTTTTTTATTATATCTATAAATTATTGCTCTGTCTATATAAAGCCCCTGGTAAACGCGTATTTTATGGATTGAAATTGAATTTCTGGCAGCATAAAAAAGGAATTCGAATGGAAATAACACTCCCATTCAAATTCCTTTTTTACCATTCTATTAGTCATTCCACTGTTTCAATTCAAAAGAACGAATCAACTCTGAATTATATTTTTCTACCTCATTCAGACACTCTTCGTCAAAATCACCAGATGCAGATTGCGGCACATACCAGGACTGGCTGGTAAAGTATTCCTGCAATTCCTGATCATTGAACATCCTCCCATGTCTCGCATATATCTCATTTCTGGTGATTCGAAGTCCATAGTTGTCAAGACAAGCCAGTTGTTCTTCTGTATACCGGATAGAATCTGTATAAGAAAGTCTGTCTACTCTGGTATATTTGTTAGAGCTTTTGTCATTTCCCTTGATCAGATATACAACATCAACTGTCTCTGTTCCGGATTCGGCGGATTCTTCCACCAGTACGCCTTCTATTTCATAATCTATCTGACTGTCATCGGTTTCCTGACTGTCTGATAACTCCACGACATCCATAGATGCTTCCGTAACGAAAGCCTCTTTATTCTCACTGGTTTCATTCTGAATCTCCATTGTGGTCTCATTCTGTGATATACTCTGGGCCGTAGATATCAGTTTTTCCTGCCGTTTTTGCAACATTTCAAATGCAAAGGTTACCGTCGCCAGCACGAAGACAACTATAATAATCGCCAGAATCATCATTCCGCTGATCCTGTCATTCTCTCTTCTGCCTTTCATCGGACTCCCCCTTTCCGTAAAAAGCAGCTTCCAACATAAGTATCATATTGTGTATAAAAAAGATGTTTTTTGTCCTAATAACAGTTTTATTATAATGGATATTTTATACTCAGACAACCCCAAATGCCAATTCTTAACGATTATTTAATATAATGTTTACATTTATTCTTTTTTGTGAAAAAATTATCCTTCCACATTTTTTCTGTGAAATTAACTTGATATTCAATCTAATCTGGTATAGAATAGGGTACAGAACCATATGGTTCACCAATAATCTAATCTTATAAGGAGGATATATCATGGCATACGTAATTTCTGATGATTGTATCAGCTGCGGAACTTGCGAAGGCGAATGCCCAGCAGGTGCTATCAGCGAAGGTGACGGCAAATACGAAATCGATGCAGATACTTGCATGGATTGTGGTTCTTGTGCAGGTGCTTGTCCAGCAGGCGCTATCAGCCAGGAATAATTTATACCTAAGAAGCTGCTCTGCAGCTTTATTGCCGACGGCATTATAAAAGAGTGTTTATTGTAACATGCAATAAACACTCTTTTTATGATTTATGCTATATTTTTCTCTTATTTTTCTTAAAAAAGCGACTTTTCTTTCTCGAACTTTCCTCTTTCGCTATGGCAATCTCCTGTCTTGCTCGCTGGGTATTTCGAATCACCTCATCTAATTTTTTATATCGGGCCTCTTCCCTGGCTTCCTGTTCCACCATCACCTCGTCGATCTCTCTGATTACTTTATCACAGATCCGGTCACCTAGGACTTCGCTTAGATTTTCTGCCTGTTCCCGCAGTGCCCGACCGACAATCCGCCCCATGATGTCCTGAAATTCCAGCATTTTGGCTTCATTTTTTCGAAGTGGCAAATCCTCGGAATCCTCTGATATTTCTGAAACAGGATGTATTTTCTTTCTGTCTTCGCCTTTTCTCAGAGCAACTACTTTACAGTTCTTGTTATCCGATTCATTCTCCTCTTCTCCGGCAGAATATTTTTGTTCCTCGGCACTATATTTTTCTTCCGCATATTGTTCTTCTTCCTCTTCCTGAATGCCCATATTTTCCAATTCAATCTGAGTGGCAAGAAGCTTATGTACATCAATGAGCTTTTTCTCTTCCAGATCCGGAAGCACTTCTTTCACAGCTTTTAACTGAAATCCTTTATTTTTTAATTCTTTGATACAATATAAAAGCTGTATTTCTTCCTCACGGTAAAAACGATGTCCCAGTTCATTTCTGGGAATTTTCAGATTCAGTTCTTCTTCCCAGTACCTGAGCACGTGATTCTCTACCTCCAGGAGCCGGGAAGCTTCGGAAATAGAATATCGTTTTTCTTTCATATTCTTACACTCCTGTTCCTACCATATTTAACTGAATGATTGAAGTCAATTACAGTCAGGTATAGCTATAGTATAACAAGGGTGGAAATAGATTCTCAACGATATTCGTTTTCTAAAAACAGACATAAAGAGCGGAACTTTACAGTATCCGCTCTTTATTGGCAAATTTCGTATATTGTCCTAACCATACCAGCTCCACAGATCCAGTTGCACCGTTTCTCTGCTTTGCCACAATGACTTCGGCCAGATTTTTCTTTTCTGAATCAGGATTATAATATTCATCCCTGTACAAAAACATTACCACGTCGGCATCCTGTTCGATGGCTCCTGATTCTCGAAGGTCAGAAAGCATCGGCTTGTGATCCTGACGTGCCTCTACCGCACGGGATAACTGGGATAGCGCAATGATAGGAATATTGAGTTCCCTGGCTAATACTTTGAGCGCTCTGGAAATCTCGGAAATCTCCTGCTGTCTGGATTCATTTCTCCGATTACTGCTTCCGCTCATCAGCTGAAGATAATCGATCACAACCATCTCAATATCATAGGTCTGTTTATACTTTCTGCATTTGGAGCGAATCTCCGCAAGACTTGATGCCGTATCATCGATAATCAATTTGGAATTGCCGATCACGGCTGCTCCTTCCAGCAATTTCTCCCAATCGGAGTCTCTCAGGTCACCGGTTCGAATCTGCTGGGAATCTACCATGGCCTCAGAAGCCATCAGACGGGTAACCAACTGTTCTTTTGACATCTCCAGACTGAACATCGCCACTGCATGATTGTCCTTAAACGCTGCGTATTGAGCGATATTTAAGACAAATGCTGTCTTACCCATGGCCGGTCTTGCAGCTACCAGAATCAGTTCTGCAGGATGTAAACCGGTCAACTTATAATCAAGCTCGGTAAATCCGGTGGCAATTCCTGTCACTCGCCCTTTGGTTTTCGCTGCATCTTCAATGGCATTGAGAGAATTTAACACAATATCCTGAATTGGAACAAAATCAGACATTCTGTTTCGATTCTGAAGAAGTCCGAATATATCTTTCTCCGTCTTCTCCAGAATCGTCCGGGTGTCTTCTTTGCCAAGATAGCACTCGTTCCCAATCTCTTCTGTCACCTTGATCAGGGCACGAAGTGTCGCTTTGTCATGTACAATCTGGGCATATTGACGAACGTTGGTGGATGTCGGCACCATATCAACCAGTTCACGGAAAAAATCCAGATTAGATAAGGCCTCCGGCACATCTTTCTCTTTCAGTTTATCCTGTAATGTGATGAGATCCACCGGTTTTCCTTCCCGGTACAATTCCACCATCGCCTCGAACAAAATACCATATTGCCGCTGATAAAAATCTTCTTTTACCAGAAGATCCTCCGCCTCAACGATGGCATCCCTGTCCATGAGCATAGAGCCAAGAACCGATTTCTCCGCTTCCTCACTGTGAGGTTGTATTCTTTTTATAAAATTCTCATCTACTGTTGCCATATCCTTCACCTGCTAAAAAAAGTATAACATGGGGTTGTTTTAATACGACAGCCCCATGTAAAATCCCTCTTTATTTTTCTGACACTTTCACCTTTAAGGTTGCCACAACCTTTGGATGTAATTTAATCTTGACATTATGAACACCCAGGCTCTTAATCGGTTCATCTACAGAAATCTTCTTCTTGTCCAGCTCCAGGTTCAGCTGATCTTTTGCTGCTGCAGCGATTTCTTTTGTGGAGATTGCTCCGAATGTCTTTCCGCCTTCTCCTACTTTCATCTGGACTTCTATTGACATTTTCTCAATCTCTTCCGCCAGAGCTTTGGCATCTGCCAGCTGCTGTGCGGCAACTTTATCCTGATGAGCCTTCTGAAGCTTCAGATCATTAATATTTTTATTGGTTGCTTCAATACCCAGTTTCTTCGGAAGAATAAAATTTCTCGCATATCCGGCATTCACTTCTACCAGATCTCCCTTTTTTCCCAATGCTTTTACATCTTGTAATAATATTACTTTCATTATAATGTCCTCCTATATATCTCCTTCTTCTTTCATGGAAGTCAGAAGGCGTTTTAGCTGTTCTTCAACCTGGCTTACGGTCACATCTTTAAGCTGGGCTGCTGCCACCGTCAGATGTCCGCCACCGCCAAATTTCTCCATAATAATCTGTACATTAAGATCATCGATGGATCTTGCACTGATGTATACACAATCTGCCATCAGAGTTATTACAAAACTTCCCCGAATTCCTTTTACATTTAAAAGACCATTGGCTGCCTTGGCTCCAACGACCGTAGCTCCAACCAATCCTCTTCCGTCAAAAGTAGAAATGGCAAATTCATCCATAAATATTTCGGCCCGATTAATAATATCGGTCTGATCTTTATAATACTCAAAATCTTCCCGGAACATCTTTCGAACCCGGGTTACATCTGCTCCGGCACGTCTTAGATAAGCAGCTGCCTCAAAGGTCCGGACTCCTGCTTTTATCACAAAATTATCGGTATCCACCAGAATACCGGAGTATATTGCATCTGCTTCTATCGTTTTCAGTTTCGGCTTATCCGGTATATACTGAAGAATCTCAGCCACCATCTCGCAGGTAGAGGAAGCATATGGCTCAATATAAGAAACCACTGCATTCTTCACGGTATCATTAGCCTGTCTGTGATGATCCAGTATGACAATCGTCTGTTCCTGCTTCAGGAACTCAGGGCATTCCGTCATCACCGGGCGATTGACATCTACCATGATCAGCATGGAATTCTTATCGCGAAGCTGAAGTGCCATCTCATTATTAATGAAGATAACCTCATCTTCTTCTTTATCCCGCATCACACCCTCAACGATCGGTGCAATAGACGGACAATCCTTATTCATCACAATATATGCTTTCTTTCCAAGGGTCTGGGATAACCGATAGATGCCCAGGGCTGCACCAACACAGTCAGCATCCGGAATCTTATGCCCCATAATAAAAATCTTATCATGAGTGAGCATGATCTCTCGCAGTGCATGGGCCTTTACTCTGGCTTTTACTCTGGTACTCTTCTCCACTTTCTGGGTCTTGCCGCCATAATAAGAAATGGAATCACCATCTCTGACAACTGCCTGGTCACCGCCTCTTCCCAACGCGAGATCCATGGCAATTCTGGCACTCTCATAATTCTCCAGATAAGTCGGTGCATTGACACCAACACTGATACTGAGTGTCATGGACAATTCATTTCCAATGTTGATCATACGGACATCATCCAGAATGGAAAATTTGGATTCCATCAATTTCTCCAGATTCTGCTCCTCAAAAACAAAGAGAAACTTATCCTTCTCAAACTTTTTGATAATGGCATCCAATCCCTGCATGTACTTCACAATCTTACGTTCTACCAGAGCAAGAAGAAGAGACTGTCGCACCTCTTCCATGTTCTCAAGGACTTCCTCATAATTGTCAATATAGATCAGTCCGGCAACCAGACTTTTCTTTCTGGATTCTTCCCGGTATTCCAGCAACTGAGTCTCATCAAAAAAGTAGAAAGCCAGCATAACATCTCTGGAATTCTCCTGCTGTGACTGCTGTGGTTCATTTTCGGACATCTCCAGTCCATTCATCACTACATTTTTACATTCTACCCGATATTTACTCTCTCCAAGGGTAATAAAAAACTCTTTACTGACACCTTTTTGTGGAAATACTTTTTTATAAAGGCTGGAGAATATCTGTGTGATATTCTTCCTTCCGGCCTTCTCTCCGGCCATCTCCCGGAAACTCTGGTTAAACCAGATAATCATCCCGTCTGCATCTGTCAGTACATACGGAATCGGCAAATCCTTCAGAAGATTTTTCTGTACCTGACTCTGCTCAAATCCTGCAGATAATAACTCACTGGCAATCAGCTTTTCCATATACTCATAATGAATAATGGATATGATCAGATAAACCAGATCTGCAAAACAAAGTATATAGCCGGTAATCGGATGAACAGTAATCTGCCTTAACCCAATCATTAAAACAACGACTACCATGATAATCGGCAGCCATAAATTCCACTTCATGTGCCGGGACACTTTTCTTTCCTGTTTCATTCTCCTCACCATATCACTGATTATAACTATTCTCAAACAATTATAACCATATCCATCCGCAACATTTCAACACGATTCCATAGAAAATCCGCGTGAAAACTGCAGTTTTCTTAACTCCATATAGATACATATTGAGTTATTATAGCACTAATCACTGGTTTTTGAAAGAGTTTTCGTTTTACAATTCACGTACAATTCACTGACTATACAAAGAGACGGGGCTTTGTCGTTCTGACAGGGAAGCGCAGCTTCACCGCCAAAAGAAAGCGGAAACCGTTCCAATACATGGCGCTATGACATTGCAGCGAACAAAGGCTAGAAAAGTCTTTACAGAAACGGACACGAAAGTATCCGGAATCGGAAGACTTTTCAGACCAAAGTACGCGCATGGTCATACA
>JAQYIU010000101.1 GCA_028721415.1 Lachnospiraceae bacterium
AAAAAAACTCTTTTTTATAAAGAACTGCCCTTAATCGATGATTTTCTATTGTTTTTTAATATCTTCAAAATAAAAAGGAAAGAAATATCATGAATAATTTCCATTTTTTATTTAGTTAACTGTCTGAGTGACAGTGGGCAGAACCTGTTTGAATTGAAAAAGACAGCATAATTTTTAAAATTTCAAAATACATATCAGATCGGTCTTTTGTCTAAGACAGAAGGCTTAGATCAGTGCGCTTTTTCAGCAGTGCAAGTGCTGTAACTGTAGTCAAAGAAAGTGGATTCTGCTGAAAATGCGCACAAAAAGTCCGTCAGCAGTTACGATCGTTAGACCGTTACTGCGATGGAACCTGTAAGGTTCAATTATACCGTGAGTAGCATCAATCATTCGCGGCATCGTCATGATCATCATCATTGTCGTCCTGATCATCGACGTCATCCCGGTCATCTACATCGTCCTGATTGTCATCTGTGTCGTCCCGGTCACCGAGCTCATCCCAGTCATCCCATTGGTCACGGTCGTCCCAGTCATCGTTGCCGTCGAAATCTGCTTCCAGTATCTTGCCGGTGCGAGCGTCTACCTCATACTCATACTCCACACCGTCGGCCAAAAACTCAAACTCATACACGCCGTCATCCAGCTCGTACTCATGATTGTTAAAGGAAGCGGCATTCAGGCCAAGTTGTGACAGAACCAACTCCTTCGCCTTGTCCAGCCCGATAAGTCCCGCGTCATCCAGATCATCCTCCCGGACAGTCATAGTTTCCGAGGCAATACCGCAAGTATTAACGGCTTCCCGGACACCCTCAGCCACCTCTTCCAGGAAATCATCGTCCGGATAAGCGGAGCCTTCCTCCATCTTCAGCACTATGTTCTTTGTGTGACCGTCAACGGTATTGGTAAAGTAACCGGATGCATAGATTTCCTTGATGAGTTCATTCACCACCGTACGGCAATCCTTGCCCTTGTAGTCCTCAAAACCGGCAACAACAGTCTTGCCATCTTCGTTGAGGCCCTCGATCTCCAGCACCTGGCCACCATTGTCGTATTCCACTTCAATCTCAGGATTCACACTCAAAAGTACCGTGCCGGCAACTTCGTTTTCGGATGCAGGCTGTTGTGTTCCAGAAGACTGGGACGCCCCGCAGCCAGCCAGCAGAGACAGGGACAAAGCGGCGATGGTGCCGAAGGTAAGACAGTTTTTCCAATTCATCTTCTTCATAGTTCGTTCTCCTCATATTATTTATAATTTTTCAAAGCTTTTCCGTTTTTCGGGTCTTCAATCACACCAAAAGTTTGTAAAAACTACAAAAATCCACTTTAATCATATGATAGATATGTAAACTCTAAAACCCTAATCATGTAAAATATGTGTAAGGGTCGAAATCCCCGACTGACATGAACCCCGGCGGATGGCAGAGCAGCACAGAAGAAGGCAACTACGTTGCCGTGCAGCTCGCCCGCGAATTCTCTTTGAGATTCGCAAGATGATTGGTCGTGAGGAGCTTTGGATTGTCTATTCTTTTCGAATTCAGCATCTCCATCAGATGATAATGAAACTATGTTGTAGTTTTTATCATATTGAACAGTGAACTCGTATTCCTGCCCATTTAGTTCATAGATCCACTCTAAGGAAAACAACCGCCCACAAGGAGTTGACCTATTATAGCGTAACATAAAAAATGCCACCCATTAACGGTCAATGTATGAGGGTGGTTTTTCTATGCCTTAAAACATTATCTGATAAACGTAAAAATGAATGTCAGCAATACTTTTGCTTGCCAATATAAAAAAACGGGTTGAATCCGCTGATTGTTCGGTGGTTCAACCCGTTTCTTTCGTTCAGCATCAATTTTCAGAATTACGGTGGCAAATAGACTGAACCTATTACGAAAAATCTTGAAAAACCGCTTATTTCCGTGATAATAAGCAAACCGTCTCCACATGCACCGTCCCTGGAAACATATCAACCAGGCAGCATTTTTTCACTTCGTATCCTGCTTCTTTGAGTATCTCCAGATCTCGCATGAGGCTGGTCGGCTTGCAGCTGACATAAACCATCTCATTCACACCAAAATTGATGATTTTGTTTAATGCTTTCGGGTTGATTCCGTCTCGTGGCGGGTCGAGGATGATGATATCTGGTTTTTCTTTGAGGTTATCCACAACCTTTAAGACATCGCCGGCAATGAATTCACAATTGTTTAGTTTGTTGTCCACTGCATTTTTCTTTGCGGCTTCGACGGCTTCTTCGACGATTTCCACGCCGACAACTTTTTTGGCAACAGGGGCCATCATCTGGGCGATGGTTCCGGTGCCGGTGTAGAGGTCGTAGATGAGCTTGTCTTTGGTTTCTCCCACGTATTCACGGACTTTTTCGTAAAGTACTTCTGCTCCCAGGGTGTTGGTCTGGAAGAAGGAGAATGGAGATATTTTGAATCTCATGTCGAAGAGGTATTCGTAGAAATAGTCCTGCCCGTAAAGCAGGCGGGTTTCGTCGCTCTGCACCACATCGGCGAGGCTGTCGTTTAAGGTGTGTAGAATACCGACAATCTTACCATCGATTTTGGTGGATGTGAGCATTTCCACAAAGGATTCTTCGTCCAGAGTTCCCTGAGTGGTGGTGATGAGATTGATGAGAATGTCTCCTGTCTTTACGGAACGACGCATCACCAGATGTCTTAGGAATCCTTCGTGGCGCATTTTATGATAAAATGTTGCGCCTGTGAATTGAAAATAAGAAAGAATTGCCTGCAGTAAGACGTTGAAATCCGGATCAACAATCTGACAATCTTTCAGGGAAACAATATCATAAAAGCTGTTCTGTTTGTGCATACCTAAGGCAAGAGGCCCGTCTTTTTCCTCGTCACCAAAGGTAAATTCCATTTTATTTCGGTAGCCTTTTGTTATCGGACTTCCGTAAATATTTTCTACTGTAAAGTCAAATCCAGCTTTAGCTATAAGTTCTTCGACCTGCCGTTTTTTGAGGTCAAGCTGTGCCTCATAGGAGAGATTCTGATAAGTACAGCCGCCACAGATGCCAAAATGGCTGCAACCCGGAATGGAGCATTCCAGATTGGATGGGGAAATAACTTCCAGAAGCCTTCCTTCGATTTTATCTTTTCTTTTTTTGCTGATGGAAAAACGGACAGTCTGTCCTTCCAATGCATTTTTTACAATTATTTTCTTATCATCTATATAAATAATTCCTTTATTTGGGAATTCTGTTTTCACTACATTTCCTTCAAATATATCGCCTTTTTTCATATTTACCTCTGTTTTAAATTTTTAATTCACTGAATTTGGAGCGGTAATATCCATGTCCAAAATGGGCTTCGCCGTCTTCGTCAATCTCCATCAATAAAAAGGTTGGTTTATGGTCGGCCTGTCTTGGATAGGAGAGACTTCCCGGGTTCAGGATTGTCACTTCTTCTCCAATCTCGATAAATGGTTTGTGAGTATGTCCGAACATCACAATGTCAATGTGGTTGTCGATGGCGTACTGACGCAGATAACGGACATCACGATACACGTGATAGGTGTGCCCGTGAACGACCATCACTTTGTAGTCTTCTATTTGAAATATATCTTTTGGGGGAAGATCCAGGTTATAATCGTTGTTGCCGGCTACCATATGAACAGGGCAGTCGACCAGGGAGCGAATATAATTGTCTCCTCGTTCCACATCGCCGCAGTGGATGAGCATATCAATGGAGCCAACCTGTTTGATGACTCCGGCCACATCATCGTTACGTCCATGGGAATCACTGATTACTAATATTCTCATGTTTCCTCCATGCTACAGAATTTCTTTTATCTGCCTGAGTGCTTTTCCACGATGACTGATAGCATTTTTTTCTTCTTCGGATAACTGGGCGGTCGTCATCTTTCTGTCCGGAAGATAGAAGATCGGATCATATCCAAATCCATTCTCTCCTGCCGGTTCATCTGCAATTCTGCCTTCAATCGTTCCGGTTCTTGTCTCGATCCTGCCGTCAGGAAATGCGGCGGCAATGACGCAGACGAATCTTGCGGTACGAACGATGGCCGGAACACCGTGAAGGCGGTCCAGCAGAATCTGGTTTTTGATGCGGTAGGAGGTATTCTCTCCCATGTATCTTGCAGACATTACCCCTGGTTCTTTATTGAGATAATCGATTTCCAGACCGGAATCATCCGCGAGAACAAGACAACCTGTCGCTTCCATCACTGTTTTTGCCTTGATGATCGCATTTTCTTCAAATGTTTTTCCATCTTCGATGATTTCCACATTCACACCGGCCTCTTTCATGGAGAGGATTTCGTAATCCAGGTCTCCGAGAATTTCCCGGATTTCTCTCATTTTTCCTTCGTTGCCTGTGGCAAAAATAATTTTCTTTTTCATTTTCCATCTATCCTCCTGTCTCCCGATATCGCTATTTCTTTTTCCGCGGTGGTTTTGGGCCCATGAACTGATAAAAATATGTTTTCATCATTCCGTTGTAGATCTTTCTGTTTTTGGTGGCTTTCTTTCCAATATAACGCTCCGCATCTTCGTAAGCGGATATAACATATTCTGACCAGTCATCCAGATGAGAAAATGCTTCCCCGATCTCCCGGTAAAGGGCCGGCATGTCTTCTTTTTCTTCCAGTCGCTCCCCATACGGTGGATTCGTTATCACAAAACCATATTTTTTCGGATGGCGAAGTTTGTGAACCGGTCTCTGCTGAAAATGAATGAGTCCATCCACGCCTGCTCTTTTTGCATTTTCTCTGGCAGCCTTAACAATCTGTGGATCAATATCATAGCCCTGAATATCCATATCCACACTGAGATCAACCAGATCCTCCGCTTCTTCAAAGCCTTTCTGCCAGATTTTCGGAGAAACAATATTCTCCCACTGCTGCGCCTGGAATGTTCGTTTCATACCCGGTGCGATATTAGCTCCGATCATGGCAGCCTCAATTGGAAATGTACCGCTGCCGCAGAAAGGATCCACAAGGATTCGGTCTTTTCTCCACGGGGTGAGTTTGATGAGCCCTGCCGCCAGCGTCTCTTCAATCGGCGCCTTACTGACCATTTTCCGATAGCCTCGTTTATGAAGACTCTCTCCGGATGTATCCAGTCCAACTGTCACTACATCTTTATAAATAGAAATGCGCACCGGATAATCCTGTCCATCTTCCTCAAACCAGTTAATATGATAATGCTGTTTCATCCTCTCAACCATGGCTTTTTTTGCAATAGATTGGATATCGGAAGTGCTGAATAACTGACTTTTCACAGAAGTTGCTTTGGTCACCCAAAATCTGGCATCCGCCGGCAGATACTCTTCCCATGGTATGTTCTTTATGTTCTGAAAAAGTTCCTCAAAAGTAGTTGCCTTAAATTCTCCTACTTTCAAGATCACTCTCTGGCATGTCCTCAAAAAAATATTGGCCCTTACCAGAGCATCCATATCTCCGGTAAAAGTCACTTTGCCATCCTCGACCTGCACGATCTCATAACCAAGATCCGTGATTTCTCTTTTACATACTGACTCCAGGCCAAAATGGCAGGGTGCCACAAATTCGCATTTTCCTCTCATGGTTCCTCCACATCTTCAAATCTTATCTATCTTTTCATAAACATTTTCTTTCAATCAATATACTCATAAATGCCTACTTATATAAATAACATTTTACTGATTCTAAAAGAATGTGTCAACTTATTCTTTGATATACACCATCGTCCATAAAGCATCCTTTTCTTTCTCCAGATAGCCTCTATAAGAACGGATTCCACCCGCGACTGTAAATGCCTTTCTTCCATCTTCATCCAGTTTTCTGGCAGCCATCATACTGTTGGAACCGGTATCACAATACAAAAAAATCGGAAGATCTGATGCTGGCTGATATTTTCCCTCTGTGATTTCTTCCAGCGGCACATTTTCTGCCATGGGAAGATGCCCTTTCCGGTAAGCTTCCGGCGAACGAACATCAATCAGAATTCCTTTTTGTTCATAAGCTAATTTCATCGCTTCGGATATAGAAATCAAATCAAACATGGATAATCTCCCGTTCCTTTTTCTATATTATATGCAAATGGAGCCGAATTTCTCCGGCTCCATTGTCATACAATCCCGTTCGCAACTCGGGTACTTATTCTATTTCGTCAGATTCATCAAAATCGTCTGTCTGGTTTCGACCGGAACAATCGCGGCTGTTATTACTTGCCTTATCCCGGCTGCTGTTTTTGAAACGGTCACGACTGCTGTTTTGTGAACGGTCTTTGCTCTCATTTCGATGACAATCCTGGCTGTTATTTCTGGCCTGATTCTGACTTGTTGTTTTTTTCGTTCTGGACATGTTCTTTCTCCTTTCCAGTTCCCATCTCATTTTTAAATCTCAAATTCCGAAAAGAATTCCCACATTTATGGAAAAATTGTCTTCCCATTGAGATGAACTGACAAAGAAAGTATGTGCCAATCATTAAAAATTATTCTGCAATAATTTTTTTAAATTTCTTTTTGCCTCGTTTTAATACAAGGCCATCTCCTTTGAAATCATCCAGGGTATAAGTTGCCTTGATATCCGTTACTTTTTCACCATCCAGAGTAACTCCGCCCTGTGTGACATTTCTTCTGGCTTCGGATCTGGTTGCTGCCAGATCTGCTTTCACCAGAAGACCTAAAATATCAATGCTTCCATCGGTAAGATCAGCCTCTGTCAGTGTGCAGGATGGCATGTTAGCAGCATCTCCGCCCTGACTGAATAAAGCCTTCGCTGCTTTCTGTGCTTTTTCTGCTTCTTCTTCTCCGTGTACAAGTTTAGTCAGCTCGTAAGCAAGAATCTCTTTTGCTTTGTTAAGCTGGCTTCCTTCCCAGTCTGCCATGGCATCGATTTCTTCCAATGGAAGGAAGGTGAGCATACGGATACATTTCATAACGTCATCATCGCCCACGTTTCTCCAGTACTGATAAAAATCGAAAGGACTTGTCTTATTCGGATCCAACCACACGGCTCCGGACTGGGTCTTACCCATCTTCTTTCCTTCGGAGTTCAGAAGTAAGGTGATGGTCATGGCATGGGCATCTTTTCCTAATTTACGG
>JAQYIU010000102.1 GCA_028721415.1 Lachnospiraceae bacterium
AAATCTTTAGATTCATTATACCTTTTCTTTCATAAAACATCAATGTTAAGTGTTGATTTGTCATGAAAATTGACAAGGTATTTCTGTAGATCCTTCCCTCATCAGCCTTTTGCGGACAGGTAAGAGAAAACAACCGCGAAAATATGGCTTACATCCAGAACATAGCTTCTTTTTTTGCCAGAAAATGTTCCGCTGATTATCAGAGAAATGCTTTGGCCGAAATGTTGGGGCAAAGCTCCATCTGCGCTACAATGCCTGCTGATGTGCTGGCCAAACGACTGGAAATCTCTCCCGGAAAAGTCAGAATTGCATCGCCTTTTTCGACTTCTTCCCAACACCTCTGCTACACTCCAGAAACATACATCCTGCACCCGGAAAACATCCTACGTCTTATGGAAGAATATGAAAACTATTATTCTATACCATATGAGAACAACATCCAAGGGAATTATAATCTCTTTGCCAATATGGATGGGCTTGCCCTACTGGTTCGAAACGCCTTTCCTCCCCTTATGATAGAAATCACTCGTCCGGAAATAGTCATGACCTGTCGGGAATATCTTCTACGAAAAGCAGAAAGAATTGGATATGACGGAATTCAAAAAACAAAACATTATCTGAAAATCAAAGATCTTATTCGAAATTTGAAAGAACAGTTATGATATGGAAACGCAGCTTCAATAGCAATAAGATAACTTTATTGTTATTCTTGAAGCTGCGCTTCATTTTGAACGATTTCTTATATTACTATTATTTTATAGGACTTTCGCTAAAACGAACTTCCGGATAATAACAGGACAATCCAGAGAGACATTTTCTCTTGGCGTTGGACGGGAAAATCATAGAATCCAGATATTCTTTTTCAGAAGATGCTTTTTCAGCAATCTCAATATTTTTTCTTGTCAGACGGATATCTGCACAGACTGCTTTATGCTGATCCGATCTTCCCACAATTTTCAGCGATCGGATTCCCATTTCTTTCATGCGATAAAGCGCACACATACCACAGGTTTCCCGATGAAATACTTCATTATACAGATGGTCATTTAAATTGACATCATGCATTTCCTCAAACCCTTGTTTATCGGATAGGATCTCTTTGGGATGATTGCGGATAAATGCACAGGTAGCACCACATTCTTTTCGATGCATTCCAAGACAATAGCAGTCGGCAAATATGCAGCCATTTCTCATGAAAAACACTTCATATTCCACGTCAGGAAAAGCCCGGCAAATGCTTTCAATTTCATCCAGTGACAGATCTCTCGGTACGATCATTCTTCTGGTTCCCGCCTGATAATAATATCGTGCAATATCTTCATTATAAATCGCGCACATGGTGCTGGCGACCGTAGGAATCCCAGCCGCTGTGGCTGCTCTCATCAAATGAATATCTGAACAGATCAGCCCATCAATATTCACTTCTTTGATTGCCGGAAAATAATGTTCCTCCATGAAATGAATCTGTTCTTCACTGTAGCAATTCGCATTCATAGTAATAAAAGCATTTTTTCCGAAAGATTTTGTCTTTTCCGCCATGTGAAGCATTCCTTCAAAATCATAGCGGTTTGCTTTTTCTTTAAAACCGGACATACGATTGATATCCGCATATCTGCCAAAAGTTTCAAACCATTTTGGATCATAAAAACCCATATATAATTCATCAGCGCCTGCTTCCACATATTCTTCCAGACATTCCTCGCTATTTAAGGGCACCAGGATTTTCATCTGTAACACCTTCTTTCATGATTTCTTTCACTTCCAATATCGGAAAATAGATTCTCCGATCAATTTTCTTGCCCGCAATCCTGCTTCCATTATTATAAAAATATACCGTTCTTCCATAACGAATGATATCTGCATATTTACCATCAAAACACTCTTTATAATGTTCATAAATTCCGGTACATTCCATAAAACATCGGGCATTCGCCCGAAATTTATCCTTCGGTTCTTTATGAATCGAAGCAAATTTACAGATATTTCCCGTTGTCATATAACAAAATGGACTGTGTACTCCCAGATCAACTCCCTCAAGGTCACAATTGCTTAAATTAATATAACGGTTGGTAGGATCTATCTCAATTCCTTTTATCTTGTCATTATCTTCCATAAAATAACTACGACAGGAAAGCAGATTCGGAGAAATTTCTCCTTCCTGATAAGGTCTCACTCTGATATCCCGGGAATCTTTAAAAAACAATCTCCCCAAATTTACTCTCACATTACAGGTATCAGAAATATATTTTAACATTCCAAAATCGTTGACTGTTACCTCATCAACAACACCTTCTCCCTGTTCCAGAATCTGTATGATCCGCTCTTTTGCCCAACTGAGATCTTTCTGACTAAATACCGGAAGAGTCAGAGTAATCTTCCATCCCTTTTCCTCACAAAGCAAAAAGAGTTGTTTCCAGCAGGCAAGATGCAGAAAATACTGGCTGCAAAAAGAAGAACCTGCATAAATTCGCTCCAGTGGTTCATCAATCTGATTATCTTGAACCACCTTTTCTATCACTGCATCCAATTTATGATCGTGCAGCAATGCTCCGCTCAAAACCTCACATAAATTTAAGCAAAACATATTTTCACCTCCACAAAAAGAAATACCCCCATAAGATGCTGCCGAAGCCGGTGCCGCTTATGGAGGCATTCTATATATTTTTAACTATTTACCATATGTATCTTTGTCATAGCCTTCGCCATAGCCTTCTTTTTTCTCGCCATAGCCTTCACCATAACCTTCTTTATGGCTGTATTCTTCGCTGTATCCTTCTTTCTTCTCGCCGTAGCCTTCGCCATAATCCTCTTTATGGCTGTATTCTTCACTGTATCCTTCTTTCTTCTCGCCGTAGCTTTCACCATAACCTTCTTTATGGCTGTATTCTTCGCTATAGCTTTCTTTTCCT
>JAQYIU010000103.1 GCA_028721415.1 Lachnospiraceae bacterium
TGAATCCAGAAACAAACGGTGGCTATTACCGTCCGGATGTTGACTTCTCCGGCAGCTTTGCCACAACCGCTGAAAGAAATTCGGCAAATATTGCCGTGGCAGCCGAACGTGTGAAGGAGATGGGCCCGTCTAACCTGCGCAAACATCTGATCAAAAAAGTATTGAGCGTCAACAACGACGGAAGCTTTTTCTGGGGCGGCGAAGGTACTTTTTATGTCGAAATCCCGGAAGAAACCAATCATTTACTTTGCTCTTTCTTCCGAAACATTTACTATAATCGCGAAAACCCAGGCAAATACTACTCCGCCTGGTTCCAATTTGTCCAGATGATATGGATTACCATTCTGTTCTTTACCGTGCTGGCAGGACTACGAAAACAAGACACCAGACAATCCGCCATCATGATCGCACTCATCGGATTGACCCTCTTTGAGCTGCTGTTCGAGGCAAGGTCCCGGTATTTATTTGCCTATGTACCCCTTTATATCATTCTCGCAATGTGGGGAATTGAGATGCTTATATCAAAAAAATCGAACACTAATAAATCGAAGTCTCACTAATATTATTAAGTGCAGCCTCTAAGATAAATAATAAAGGAACCCATTCATTAACATTTGTATGCCCATGCGCCATGTTATTGAATGGGTTTCTTTTACATATATAACACTGAACTGCAATTTATAGTTTTTAGAGTTCATCTTTATGCAAGCGAATATCTGAAATGTAAACTACTCTTCTTATCTCATCACTCTACAGTGTTTTCGATAGCAGGCGATTCCATATCTGATAATGTTTTTCATCCCGTCTGCTTTCAGGCGGGTATCATATTTTTTATCTTCTATCTGTGCCAGTGCCTCGGCGCATCCCCGGTCTAATTGGTCGTTTTCGGCATATTTTATTTCGATAACGATACCGGTTCGGCTTTCTGGCACTTCGATCAGGATATCGCTGTATCCTTCACCGGATTCTGCGTTGGAACATACCAGCCAGTTGGTCTTGTATTGAAGAAGTCCCAGCAGTATACCATGATAGAAATGTTCTTTTCGTTCTTTTGCCACAAAGGTATCCCGGATACTGATGCTATTCCACAGATATTCATTGAGCTGACTTTCGATTTTCTCTGCGTCACCGGCAGGAAATGCTTCACAGAATGCATTTAGTTTATGCGGTTCTCTGGCAGTAACATCCCGAAACCACTGTCTGATCTGGTATTCGAAGAGTTCTCGGATTTCCCGGTTTGGAATGGTCAGCTGGTATTTTTTCCCTTCCATTCGACCGCGTTGGGTCAGATACCCGGTGGTGAAAAGGACACTCCATAAATTATCGATAGTAGTATCCAGCTCATTATAGGTAAGGTCCTGTCGGATGTCTTTCAAAATGGTTTTTCCGTCGATAAGTTGTTCGATTTCTTCCTTTGTTTTTTTATCTGCTTTGTTGATAAATCTTCTTACAATACTGTTGCTGCTGGTATTTGACCAGTAATCTTCCGGCGGTGCATCCGGATCAGCACAGAGGTTGTCGCAATGATTGATCACATCCCATGGACAGTAAACAGATACTTTTCCGAATTGATATCCGTCATACCATTCTTTTATGGATGAAAAATGCTCAGAGAGACCATAATACTCCAGTAGTTCTTTCACTTCCTGGTCTGTAAATCCAAAATACTCATCGAATCTCACATTGGTAATTGAAAATATTTTCAGATTATTCAGCCCTGTAAAGATACTTTCTTTTGAGATGCGAAGACATCCTGTGAGTACTGCAAAATAAAGGCTGTCGTTACTTTTTAGAACATTGCTGAACAGATTGCGGATGAGTAATACCATTTGCTCGTAATATCCATTCTGAAATGCTTTATCTAGCGGTACATCATATTCATCAATAAGCACCATAGTTTTGGTTCCATAATGCTTTTCCAGAATTTTGGTCAAGATTTGCAGGCTGGTAAGTAATGTTCCTTCCGCCATATTGTATCGCCCATCTTCCAGTTTTATTATGGAACAGTACAGAGCTTTATCTTCTTCTGTCAGATTGGGACTTTCCAAAAGGTACGAGAACCTGAGCGCTTCCGATCCGATAATATAGCGCAGTGCTTCGCAGGCCCCCTCATAATCAGCGCCTTCCACCCCTTTTAAACTTATGGAAATAACCGGAAACTTCCCCATATATTCTTCACAAAATTCTTTGTCCCGGGAAATGTTCAGACCATCAAAGAGAGTTTTATCGCAGCCGATTTCAAAAAATGACTGCAACATACTCATAATCAATGATTTTCCAAAACGACGAGGACGGGTAAATAAATTTACTTCTCCCCAGTTTGTAATTAGTTCTTTAATCAAGTTCGTTTTGTCAATATAGTAAAATCCCTGTTGTCTGATTTTCTTAAAATGATCGACTCCAACGGGTAATCTTTTTCGTTTTTCCATATACAAAACTCCTTTACAGACACATTTTCTTCCTTCACTTCACCCCATACACATTCGCACAGGTATATTTTTCTTTGTAATGGGAGGCAATCATGATGATGGCTTGTCCGTCCGTGCTGATCTGGATGCCTTCCGGTTCTCTGTGGCTTAAGGCGGCAGCTCCTTTTATCGTCTGTACTGTGGTGACTTTTGTGTTGTAGTTGTAGCTGCGGAGGCGGATGGGGTCATAGGCGGATGCTTTGCCCAGTTCCTTCATCTCGGATCTGCTGGCGGTTCCTTCGAGGGTATAGATGGTTGTTCCATCGATGTCAAAGCCCTGGAAGACTCCGGGTGTATTTTTTCGCTGTACCGTTTTCTTTGGCTTTTTGGGATTAATTTTTGTGCCGTCAGTCAGCGTGTAGATTTGGAAGGTCTGTCCGCCATGATTGGTATAACGCACGGCCAGCCGGGTTCCGTCCGGACTGATGGCAGGATAGCAGTTGGTTCCGTATCGCCCCTTTTTCCCTTTGATCGGGATACGATAGCGGATGGCGCTGTGTTTTTTCAGTGTTTTTCCTGCCTGAAATCGAAAACAGGAGATGGTCGTGGTCGCTCCGGACGTGCCTTTTGCATCGCTACCTGTCCAGAGCCAGGTGACACCATTATGGGTTACGCAATCCAGGTTGGTGCCGTGACCGAATTGTTTCAGAGTCATATAACTTTCACGATAGGTTCCATCTTCATAGTACCTGACTCTGGTGAGGCGGAGATCATTTTTGTGACTGCCAAAGCTGGCCAATTGGGTCAGGTAATAATAATAGACACCGTCAAAGGTATAGCCTTGTGGCAGCCTGGCGGTGCTCAGCCGGGTGGCCGGACAGATCAACTCCAGATCACTGGAAGAATCTTCCTCCGGTGTGGTGGCTGAAATGCGTCGCTGCAGGGCAGCTGTCAGTTTGGTCATGGTGATATTTTGTTTTCGGCTTATTTTAGTGATGGCTTTGGCATTTCCCTGCTGTGGAATAAACAAAAATAACAGGCAGATACAGATTCCAAGCCAGTATTTTCTTTTTCTCATGACATTTTTCCCTGTTTCGATTATTTCATGACATCTTGTACCGTGTCTCAATTTTCTCGTAATTCTTTATTCCCGGACAGATAATTTTCTCTGATAAATGTGCTGATCCGCTCGGTACTGTGCCCGTCCAAAGCTCCCAGAAAAGCTTCCCGGAACCGATCCATTTTCTCGCCCATTGCCCGTTTGCTTTCGTCGGAATCTTCTTCGACCGCATTGCCCTGTTCCTCGAGCATTTTTGCTGCTTTTTTCGTCATGGCACGGAAGGTTTTCTCCACCGGTCCCGGCACCATTTCCTCGTAAGCAAAATAGAAATCCCGGCTTGCCATGTATTCTTCTTCATCAAAAGCATAAAAGAGCATTGGCAGTTCCAGAAGGGCGGCTTCGAAGACGCTGGAGCTGTAATCGGTGATCAGCAGATCGCTGACAAGCATCAGATCATTGATGTGGTCTTGTCCGGTGAGATCCAGCACCCGATCCTGCCAGCCAGGCTGCACTTCCACTTTCTGGTGTACAAATGGATGGTGCTTGACGATGCAGACCGTGTTGTCCGGCATGGCTTCCATAAAATGATTGACATCGAAGGCGTCTGCCGGATAGCGGGCGTCTTTGTTGCCGTCTCCCCGGAAAGTCGGGGCAAAAAGTACGACGTGACTGTCCCGAAGCATCGGGTATTTGTCGTACAGTTGTTCTCTTCGCTGTTTTTTATATTCCCAGTCAAACAGGCAGTCGGTTCTCGGCACACCCAAAGCCTTAACTTTTCTGGTCGGAATGGCAAATGCTTCGGCATAAATACCGCGGATGGCCTCGCTGCTGACGCTGACAAAATCGTAATTTCTGTGATTCATGGAACTTTGCGGAGCACCGCCCGGTTTGCCCGTGCGGGTCAGCCCGAAGGTCTTAAATGCACCGCAGGCATGCCAAAGCTGCACCACTTTTGTTTCTCTTCGTATGGACAGACGGTGGAGCTGTGGATAAAAATCTTCCAGAATAATCACACTGGCCTCTGCACATTTTCTGGCACATTCCCGAATCTCTTTCTTCTTCAGGGCATCGATTGTTTTGGTATTAATGAATTCTGTGACTTCAATGGACGGATCGGCTTCCAGCTGTCTTTTGATCAGCTTCAGATTACCCCCTTCTTCCGGCAGGCGTTCCGACAGAAACAGTACTTTATTTCCGGCAAGCGTTTTGGTTCTCGCCACATAACTGTCATATTTTACTGCAAAATAATCGGTATTCCGCTGCCTTGGGCTGTAATTGTAGCCACTGACCCGATATACCGTATCATTTGCCCGGTGTTTGGCTTTCTCCTTATTTTTCCCTTCTTCCAGATAATCCTTCACAAGAAGAAACGGCAAACCTACCGTACAAAGAGCAAATTTCAGCAGATTTCGCTTCCTGGTTTGCGTCTCCGGGCGGGCAAATTGCTCTTTTTGAATCGGGAAAGGCTGCTCGTTAAGAATCTGCTCCTGCGTGCCGCACCACAGTGCAAAAATCAGATTCACCTTATGCCTTGGCGGCGTATAAAACACGTAAGGCAGCTCGATATCCGCATCAGCCAAAATCTGGGTTCCCAGTTCCGTCTCTTCCAGACGAACCTCCATCGGAAAACGGCGGTCCACCTGCCGCTGGGTAAAAATCGCCTGAAGGCGGATGCTCTTTCCTTTCATATCATCGGGCAATTTCCCCCGAAACCCCAGTTTCATGCACTGATCATTGATATTCACGGTAATTCGGTAGTTTATTTTCTTCATGGGCTCTCCCTCTTTTGCATTTTATAAGGTTTATTATAAATTCATTTTAGGGAAAAGACAATCATTTTACGCACTATGTGTATAACAGAATGCCCTGAAAATAACAAAGCATAAAGCCAGATGAGATGCAGTATAAGGAACTGTCGCATTAAATGTAAGCACAACTTCACCGATAAAAAAAAGGGCGACAGCACTATTATAGGCGATATGTTTTATTGACAAAATTTCACATTTTTTATAGAATGATAATTAGAATTTAGAGAAGGTGATTTTATGGATAAACAGTTTAATTTTCAGGAATTTCATGCAATAGTCTCCACTCTGCGGAGTGAGAACGGCTGCCCGTGGGATCGAGCTCAGACTCACGAAACCATCAAGGGGAATACCATCGAGGAGGCATACGAGGTCAATCAGGCAGTGACCGATTTATCAGAAACCGGTAATTCAGACAATCTTTGCGAGGAGTTGGGGGATCTTCTTCTGCAGGTGATGCTCCACAGCCAGATTGCAGAAGAAAATGGGGAGTTTACCCTCGAGGACGTGATTGACGGCATCGCACGGAAAATGATTCGCCGCCACCCGCATGTTTTTGGGCAGGCCACCTACAACAGCGTAGAAGAACAGCAGGCAGACTGGGAAGCCATCAAGGCAACCGAACACCCTTCCGATTCCGGCGAACCAATGACTCCGGCTGAGGAACTGAAAAATGTCCCTGTTGCTTTTCCGGCTTTGATCCGAAGCCAAAAAGTATTAAAAAAAGCGAAAAAACATGATCTGATTTCTTTTGAAGATGAGGATATCTTTAAGGATATGCTGCAATCCGTCGTGAACCTGCAGATGGCCTGCGGTCATTCCGAGGATAAAGATGCACTTTCGGAAATGCTTGGCAAAACTCTTTTTGCCGTAAATAAACTCGCTGCCAAGTATGGGGTACACAGCGAGATGGCGCTTACCAAAGAAACGGAGGAATTTATTCGGGAAGTGGGAGAATAGAGGAATCGCAGAATATTATTTTCATATCAAATAAAAAACCAGGCGTTCATAACGAACATCTGGTTTTCTATTTCTTACCGGCTGGCGTATTCTTCTTCCAGTATGGAGTAGAATTTCTTATTGTAGTACAGGAAGTCGTGCATGTCTTTCTCTCCCATACGTTCTCTGACTCGTTGTACGAGTTTATGGCAGTGGCGCATTTCTTCGCGTACCAGGTTTCGACCTTGTTCGGTGATTTCTACAAAGACGAAGCGCTGGTCTTCTTTGCCGTTTTCCATCTGGATATAGCCTTTGTTTTTCAGAACGTGTAGCATTCTGGAAACCGCCGGCTTGGATAATTGCAGGTGTTTTCCCAGGCGGGAAATCACCACCGGTCCATGATCTTCCGATAAATTATAGATGGTAAGAAGCATGGTCAGTTCTCCGACCGGAGTACTGCACATCTGCTGAAAGAACTGGTTTGCTTTACGCAGCTGCACCACCATCTCTCTGAAATCATTCTGTGAATGATTATCGATTTCTTCTTCGATTAATTGAGCAGATTCTTCTGCTTCTTCATATTCCATATTTTCCTCCCTGGCTTTCGCCATATTTTTCACACATTTGAAAAAGGGATATCCTCCCTCTGTTATGCATCCAACTCCCTCTGATTCATTGGAACATAACTCTTCTCACTGGCAATACTCTGGTATGCAGGACGTATGATCTTATCACAATTCATCAGCTCTTCCAGGCGGTGTGCGCTCCAGCCGACAATTCGTGCTGTGGCAAACATCGGAGTAAAGAGCTGATCCGGCAATCCAAGCATACGGTACATGAAACCGCTGTAAAAGTCAATATTTGCACTGACACCTTTGTAAATTTTTCTTTTTTTGCGGATGGTTTCCGTTGCCAGCCGTTCTACTCTGTCATAAAATTCAAATTCTTTGGAAACGCCTTTGGCAGAGGCCAGTTTCTCCACGTAACCTTTGAATATCTGGGCTCTCGGGTCGGATATGGAATAAACGGCATGTCCCATACCATAGATAAGACCGCTGTGATCGAATGCTTCTTTGTTGAGAAGTCGCAGCAGATATGCGGTGATCTCGTCTTCGTCCTCCCAGTCTTTCACTTCTTCCTTCATCTCATCAAACATGTGAACGACCTTCAGGTTGGCTCCACCGTGTTTTGGTCCTTTCAGGGAACTTAAGGAAGCAGCCATGGCTGAGTAGGTGTCTGTTCCTGAAGAGGTCACCACGTGGTTGGTAAATGTGGAGTTGTTACCGCCGCCGTGATCCATATGGAGTACCAGAGCGATATCCAGAATACGGGCTTCCAGTTCTGTATATTGCTTGTCCGGACGCAGCATGCGCAGAATATTCTCCGCAGTCGACAGTTCTTCCTTCGGCGAGTGAATATAAAAGCTCTTACCCTCAATATAGTGGTTATATGCCTGATAACCGTAAACCGCCAGCATCGGGATGGTGCTGATGAGCTGCAGGCACTGTCTTAATACGTTATCGATGTGGATATCGTCCGCCATATCATCATAACTGTACAAAGTAAGAACCCCTCTCTGAAGGGTATTCATCATATCGCTTCCCGGCGCTTTCATGATGACATCACGCACAAAATTGGTGGGTAATGTACGATATCCGCCCAGCAGCTTCTGAAATGCTTCCAGCTCGTCCTGCTTCGGAAGGCGTCCAAAGATCAGGAGATAGGCGGTCTCTTCGTATCCGAATCGGTTCTCTCTGGTAAATCCTTTCACCAGATCCTTGATATTATATCCCCGGTAGCGAAGCTCTCCCTCACATGGTACCGACTTTCCATCAATGATACGGCTGGAAGTTACCGTGGAAATGTCTGTAAGCCCTGCCAGAACACCCTTTCCATTGACATCTCTCAATCCACGAAGCACCTGATACGTATCATATAATCCCGGAGGTATCTGTCCATGTTCCATGCAGATGGTCGTCAGATGTTCGATCTCCGGTGTCATTCTGGAATATTCGTTCATATATATCTATCTCCTTTCGCTGCCGAAGCACAATGGTTAACAACATTAATTAACTATGTTAATCATTATACGTGGCTTTTTCTCTGTTGTCAACCTTGAAAAGTTAGGCAAAAAATTACCCTGTTAATCATAATTTTATGCAGATTATTTTCTTTTATCACTAAAATTTTATGTAATATATACAAGTTTTTTCTGTTTTTCAACTTTTGATTGTGCTATACTAGAAATAACTTTATAAGGGGAGAAGTATGTTCTGCTCCCCTTTGTTCGAAAACAACGGGAACAATTTAGAAAGGAGCGTATCAAAATGCAAATACAACGTCTCGTAGACCTGGAGGATTATGAATTTGATACATTGCTCGTTACATATAACCATAAAAACCGCCTGAGTATTGAGCTTGGTAAAGTCAACGAGATTTTTAAAGCTCTTCAGGAAGATGATCTGGTTGGTGGCAGCAAGGTATATGGACTTCGTGGTAAAGATTTCTCTTATCAGGGACAGCCTTACTACAATCTTATTTTCATTGGTATTCCGGAACATGCAACCCCAAGAAGATTCCAGCTTCAGTTTGGTGCCGCTTTGAAGGAAGCCAAGAAGTTGAAAGGTAAGAACCTTCTTATGACTGCCATCGGCGATGATGTATCTTTCTGGCTTAACTCCGCCATGAGAGGTATTTTACTTGCAGATTATTCATTTGATAAATATCATTCCGACAAGAAGGAAGCACCGGAACTGAAACTCGGTATCCTGACCGGTATGGATCAGGCTTCTTTCAAGAAAGAAGAACAGTATTCCCGCATGATGGCAAAAGCCGTATCCACAGCCCGCGATTTGGTTAATGAACCGGCTAACGTTATGACTCCGTCTGCTCTGGCTGCCTGTGCGAAAGATATTTGTGAGAAAAACAACATGAAATGTACGATCCTCGGCAAAGAGGAATGTGCCGCTCTCGGCATGAACGCTTTCTTGGCTGTTGCCAAAGGCTCCAAACAGGCTCCTCAGATGATCGTTATGGAATATAATGGTCGTGTTACCGACGATGAGAAGATTGCATTGATCGGTAAAGGTTTATGTTTTGATGCCGGCGGATATAATCTGAAACCTTCGGCTTCCATGAAGGGTATGCACGGTGATATGGGCGGTGCAGCCGCTGTCATCGGTGCTATGGGTGCCATTGCAGAAGCTAAACTCGGAATTAATGTGACTGCTGTCATTCCAGCCTGTGAGAACCTCGTTTCCGGCAAAGCCATGAAACCGGGCGACATCGTAAAATCCATGAACGGTCAGTTCATTGAAGTTGTGAATACTGACGCTGAAGGCCGTATGGCTCTGGTTGATGCCATCACATATGCCATCCGCGAATGTGGTGCTACCACATTAATTGATGTAGCTACCCTTACCGGCGCCTGCCAGGTTGCTCTGGGTGATCGATACACCGGTGTATTCAGCAACAGCGATGACCTTACAGCCAAACTGGTACAGGCATCCATCCTTGCAGGAGAAAACATCTGGAGATTACCACTTGGTGACGATGAATACAAAGATCTGAACACATCTTCCGTTGCAGATATCGCAAACTGTGGAACACAGTGTGGTGCGATTGCCGCTGCAAGATTCCTTCACTCTTTCGTTGAGAAGAAACCTTGGGTACATATGGATATCGCAGGATCCTCCGAATCCAGTGCAAATAAAGAGATCTACTCCGAAGGCGGAACAGGAGTTGCTGCCATGACCTTATACGAGATGGTCAAATTAATGGAGAAACCGTATAAGAGTTATTAAACGGAAAATATAGCTAAAAGAACTGCGCTATAAATGAAGCGCAGCCTCATGCACAACAAAAAAGGAAACCGTTCCATATAATGAAACGGTTTCCTTTGTATCCATGATAATAACCAAACTACAATTCTAATTCTTCCCATTACATATCACAATCGATGCTAACACCAGCACAATCCCGATCATTTCCATTCCCGAAAGTGTTTCTCCAAAGAGGGCAACTCCAATGATCGTTGCCACCACCGGCTCTACAGAAGCCAGTATGGAAGCGGTTCCATTTTCTATATGTTGAAGTCCCCAGGTATATACAAAGTAAGGGAGTACTGTGCTGACCAATGCGAAGGCTATGGTAAAAAAGAAGTTTCCGGGACCAGCAAATACTACGCCGGCCACTTCATTTCCTCCTATAAACGGCAGGACTCCTATCCCTGCGATCAAAAAAGTGTAGAATGAGATTGTCATTGAAGAATAACCTCGCTCCAGGGCATATCTGCTGAAGATGGAGTAGAGGGCATATCCAAGACCAGATCCGAGTCCGGTTATCATTCCTGCCACTGACAGTGTCACCTTGCTTCCGATGATTCCTGTTACAAAAACACAACCGGCAAAGGCCAGAATCAGGGCCAGGACTTTTTTTATGTGAAATCGTTCTTTAAAAAGAACTGCCGACATCACCATTACCATGGAGGGTGCGGTATAGAGAAGCACTGCTGCTACGGATAAATCCGTCAAAATAATTGTTTTGAAATAACAATAATTAAAAAACAGGATGCTTAAGAGTCCGGTACCGAGAAAACACCAGAGGTCTCTCAGTCGAATCCGCAACAGATCACGCTTCGCTGCCATCAAATACAGGAACAGCAAAATGGTTGTGCCAACTGCCCGGATTCCGACTATCTGCAGAGATTCCAACCCCTGGGCATTATATCTGCGTACAAAGATTCCCATACTGCCCCACAGAGCTCCTGCGAGAAGAACCGCTGCGGGTGCCAGTTTTTTTCGATTCATGTTCTATCACCACTAATCAAACAACATTGCTTCTTTAATCACAACGTTTTTGTTCTTTTTCCAGATGGAAGAAAATTCACTTATTTTCAGAGGACATGCGTTTCTTCCAATCTCGATAGTAATACATGGAATATTCTTTTTGTATAAGAAATATTCTCTCGAACAACCAGCTGCGACACGCAGGCTTTCTGTCGGCATCAGATGATATCCCGTCAGATTCCGTGCTGTTTTGTACATCCGATTTGTCTGCTTTCTCACCGAAGCCGTTGCCCGGCTTGCACATCTTCCATAAATGATAGATCCGGTGGAATGATAGCTGACTACTCCGACAACTTTTCCCTTTTTCTGAATCCGATTGACCATTCTTACCAATGCTTTGATCTCCGGCTCACTGGCTGCTTTATTTCCACGGAATCCGGAGCTGCCTCTGGTTCCGCTCTTTTTAAAAGCAACATTCCAGTTTCGATTCAGATCAACCCCTCTGGCATTGGCTTTCCAGGTTGTGGCACTGCCTGGCATTTTCTTTAATTTGGCACGTAACGTTTTATTCTTTATGGCATTAAATCCAAACTGACTGATCGCTGTTCCATCCGGATTACAAGAAGGAACATAATGAATCGCTACTTTATCAAGGACAGCAGATACTTTTTTTCCACTTATTTTTTTATTATACTGTCCAAGATAATATTCAATCTGTTTCATACAAAGCTGTGTCGTCATATATTCTCTTGCATGTAAGTTGGCAATCACAACCAGATGTTTTTTCGCCTCCGGGTTGCCCAGGACTACTTCATAAAGATTTCTGTCATCTACCGACTGCCCGATGACATTCACTTGACAATAGTCCGGATACTTCTTTTGTAATTGTTTCAGATCCTTTTTCAACTCCCCATAAGAGTATTTCTGATGGCTGGTGGAAACGATTGCCGCTCGAACTTCATTGGTCTGACATCCCCAAAATACCGCACCAAAAATCAGGATAAAAATCCATACCTGTTTTAATAATTTATGTTTCATTTTCCGCTTTTCTCCCTGCTTTTTTATTTTCTTTAATAATTTATCGCAGAAAAGCGGAATCGTCAAGAGAAACCCGCGCATTTTGCTTTACGCACAAAAAAGAGCATCCACATTTTCTTTCTGTGAATGCTCCCTTAAAAGTGTTCAATTATTTCCAACGGACTGTACCTCCTGTTCATAATATCGTTTTGAATTATAATCTTAAGTTTTTGTTGGTCCGCACCCCTGAATCATTCCTTTTAATTTGAAGAATAACTTTCTATGAATCCTTCTCTTATCTATCTGCCTTCAACCATAAAACAAACAAATTGATCGTATCCATCTTCCGGCTTCCTTCTCATCTCAAGTGAACTTTCTATATGATCTCGGTTACCAGGTTTCCATCCTCTGAATTCTAAGATTAACAATCTGGCATTCAGCTTTCTCTTTCTTTCCATATCCTCAGGTGCTGTATCTTAAACTAGCAACCTCTCTTCAAATGCTTCTCTTCCAAATACGTTCTTCTTGAATTCCTTAACTAAATCTTCTGGTGGTCTGTACCTCCTATATTAGTATCGTTTTGATTCTTAACTTAAGCTTTTGGTGGTCTGTACCTCCTGTATTAGTATCGTTTTGATTTTTAACTTAAGCTTCTGGTGGTCTGTACCTCCTGTATTAATATCGTTTTGATTCTTAACTTATGTTTTTGGTGGTCCGTACCTCCTTGTGATGTATTTCTCTTAAGTTGTATCTGTATTATAATCATGAAATTGCATTTTGTCAATACTATTTTTCAAATAATTTTATTTTTTCTTATTTTTTGTTTTTTCCAGTTTTAATATCTGTTTTTCACTTATTTATTTCTGAATATTCTGACAATTTATCAATCTCGTATTTTGAATTTCTTTTGTATATCGTATCTTCCCCAGAGTTCCACATCATTTTGTCTGGCGAGATTCCGGGCACTTTTGGTAAATCCGCTGTTGGTCACCACCATGGCACGGTCAGCATCATAGTAGGCGATGGAACCAACCGCTTCCTGAACGGCAGCAATTCCGACATTTTTTTCATATCGTTTGGCCTGAACAACGATTTTCTCCCCCCGTTTTTTTATGACCAGATCCGCTCCGTAATCGTGGCTGCTCTCGGTGAGTCTGACCCGGTAACCAAGATGACGAAACTGGACTCTTAAATATTTTTCAAAGGCTCTGCCACTCAGTTTGTCCACTTTTCTCATCGTAAGATTCAGGTAATGGGTTTTTATCATTTGCTTTACAGCTAAAATAAGACAAATTGCACAGGCAAGAGCGTATTCCACTGCGATTTCGCCCTGGGCAGTGTCATAAAATGTATAACCTCTCCAGTAGGTAAACAGCACTGCCACTATTAAAATCAAGAGAGTAAAATTTCCTCTTTTCATCGGTTTTCTTTGTCCTTTCTATTCTGTTACAGTACAGTTTATCACAGAAAATGTACCCCTTCAACTTATGAGAATTCGATTGTATTTCACGCCGTTCTGGCTTATAATTAAAATATATTTTTGTGCTCTGACGGCATCAAAGGAAGGTATTTTTGTAAAGATTTTATTCATAATCTTTCTGTCATATTGAAGGAAAGAAGGAGTCATTTATGTTAATGAAAGAAGCCAGGCAAAGTATTGTAGATTATTCCCGTAAGCTCATTACTTCCGGATTGACCGTGGGAACCGGCGGCAACATCAGCGTTTTTGATCCGGAGAACGGATATTTCGCCATCACTCCCAGCGGGGTCGATTATTTTGCCATGAATGCGGAAGATGTGGTTGTGGTAGATCTGAACGGAAAGGTAGTAGAGGGGGACCGAAAGCCATCCAGCGAGGTGGATCTTCATCGTATTTTTTATCAGAACCGACCGGATATCCGGGCAGTGGTTCACACTCACAGCACCTACTGCACCGTCCTCGCAACGAATCACATGGAGCTTCCGGCTTCCAGTTATCTGGTCGCATTTGCCGGCAAAAATGTCCGCTGCGGCGAATATGCTTCTTTTGGAACGATGGAACTGGCACAGAATACATTAAAGGCAATGGAAGGAAGGAATGCTGCGCTGATGGCCAATCATGGTCTGATTACCGGCTCTTTTGATCTTCCACGTGCTTTTGAAATAGCAGAACAGATTGAATTTTGTGCCAAGGTTTATGTGAAAGCAAAGGCAATCGGAACACCAGTCATTTTAAGTGATGAGGAGATGGAACGAATGGGGGTCCGTTTTCAATCCTATGGTCAGCATAGGGAAGGGGGGAATTAATTATGTCTGGTTTTGATACTTATTTTTTGATGAAAGAATCTGACGTCATCGCCTATATTCAGGAGAAACTGGATTTTTTTGAAAAAGATGCTTCTCTGGAATGCAGGGAGATTGGCGATGGTAATTTAAATTATGTTTTTCGGGTACGGGACTGTCACTCTGACTCTTCCATTATTGTAAAGCAGGCGGGCACTCACCTGCGTATATCCGAGGAAATGTCTCTGACAACCGACCGCGGGCGCATTGAGGCCAGTATTTTGAAATTGCAGGGAGAATTATGTCCTGGTCTTGTGCCAAAGGTCTATCTGTATGATGAAGTGATGTGTGCGATGATCATGGAAGACATGATCGGTCATACCATGATGCGTACCGGATTGATTCATCATGAAACCTATCCGCAATTTGCCGATCAAATCACAACGTTTCTGGTTCGCTCCCTCTTGCTGACCACTGATATCGTGATGGATCACCAGGAGCGAAAAGCGCTGGTACAGGAATTTACTAATCCGGAACTCTGTGATATCACAGAGAATCTGGTATTCGGGGAACCGATTCTCAATTATAATAAAAGAAATGATGTATTTCCTCCTGTCGCTGCGTTTGTAGAACAGGAAATCTATCAGGATGAGGTGTTGAAGGCAGAGGTTGCCCGGCTGAAGTTTGATTTTATGAATCACGCCCAATCACTGCTTCATGGCGATCTGCATACCGGTTCTGTATTTATTAATCAGGAACATACCTTTGTGTTCGATCCGGAATTTGCTTTCTTTGGTCCGATGGGCTATGACATCGGAAATGTGATTGCCAATCTTTTCTTCGCCTGGGCCAATGGCAATGCCACTATCGCAGATACCTCACAGAAGACACAATTTTGTGGATGGTGTATGTGCACCATCATGGAAATCATTGATTTGTTCCAGGAGAAATTCTGTCAGCTTTATGATGAGGCTGTGACAGAGCCTCTGGCTGTGTCTGAGGATTTTAAAGCGAAATACCTCCATGATATTCTGGCAGATACTGCTGGTTATGCCGGTACAGAGTGCATCCGCCGTATTGTGGGTATGGCTCACAACAAAGACATTACTACAATCAATGACATGGACAAACGGGCAAATGCAGAAAAAATCATTCTTACTTTTGCCAAAGATCTGATTCTTCACAGGGAGGATTTCCAGACAGCCGGAGATTATTACACATCCATGGAAAAAGCCATCCGTGCCATTGAACCGGAAAATACTCTGATTGGACCGGAGAAAACGATTCTTGATTACGATACCGTCGCTCTGGACGATTATCAGCATGCCCTGGTGATTATCGATCAGACTAAACTTCCTTCCAAAATCGAGATTCTCTCTCTGACCAAACAGAAGGATATCTGGGATGCGATTTATTTGCTGAAAGTCCGCGGAGCTCCTGCCATCGGCGTTGCCGCTGCCATCGGGGCTTATCTGGCTGCCAGGGAGATCAAAGTTTCTTCATACGACGACTTTTATAACCAATTTAAAGCTGCCTGTGATTACCTTAATTCTTCTCGCCCGACGGCAGTGAATCTGTCCTGGGCGCTTCATCGGATGGAAAATGTGGTGATTGCCAACAAGAAACTTCCAATTTCCAACATTGTCACCGCCCTTCATGACGAGGCTCTCGCTATCCGTGAGGAAGATATTACGGTATGTTATTCCATTGGAAAATATGGACTTTCACTCGTAAAACCAGGGGATGGACTTCTCACCCACTGTAATGCAGGACAGCTTGCTACCGTTAAATATGGTACAGCCACAGCACCAATGTATCTGGGGCAGGAGAAGGGATATCATTTTAAAGTATATTGCGATGAGACCAGACCTCTTTTGCAGGGCGCCCGCCTGACAAGCTTTGAATTAGCCAGTGCTGGACTGGATGTCACTGTTTTGTGTGACAATATGTCTGCAGCCCTCATGCGTCAGGGTAAGATCAATGCAGTATTTGTGGGTTGCGACCGGGTTGCTGCCAACGGAGATACCGCCAACAAAATCGGCACTTCTATGGCTGCCCTTGCTGCCAAACGGTATCATGTACCATTTTATGTATGTGCTCCGACCTCAACGATCGACATGAGTATTCCGGACGGAGATGCTATCGTGATCGAGCAGAGGAAACCGGAAGAGGTTACTACCATGTGGTATGAAAAACCAATGGTAGCCGATGGAATCAAAGTATTTAATCCTGCATTCGACGTGACGGATCACGATCTGATCACCGGAATTGTAACAGAATTCGGAATTGCCTATCCACCATATGAAGAATCTCTGCAGGAGATTTTCCTGAAAAAACAGATTCGGGATACCGTACAGAAAATGTTGAAAGATAAAATCTGATTAAAAGTTCATTTTTAAAAGCAAGAGCTGTCGTACTAAAAAATAATGCGTAGCTTCCAGAATAACAATAAAGGAAACCGTTCCCTTGCATTGTTCGCTACAATGTCATAGCGCCATGTAAGGAAACGGTTTCCTTTTATATTCTGATATCATTATAATTATACTTCAACTGGTAATCAATTGTCATTGTTCTGATCTGTCATCAGCTAAAGGCATCGATTATTTTCACAAGATCCAGCGTGCTGGCAAACCGATATTTTTCCATCTTTTCCATACAGACGGTCTCTCCCTGCCAGCTTGAATTCTGCCGATATTGAACCCAGGTTACAAAAGTTCCTTTTTCTCCACGATTCTGTATGATATCTTCCTGAGACAGTAGTTTCTTAAGATCCTTTTTTTCCTCTATATGAGATTGACCAAAATTACGGGTTATTGTCGCCGCCTGGGGATAAGAAAGATTGTCAAAAAAAGATTCCATCCATCGCAGAAGATTTATTAAATTGTTGAAGAGAAACGGGGTCTTGTGATAACAGTCAAATATTCTCCCCGTTATTTCTCCATCTATACTTTTATCTACACAGATATTGACCAGATTCGGGGCAGATATATTGATATACAGATCTTCTTTGTTGTTCATACAACTCCTCTTTTCTTTCTCAATCTTTAATTATTCTGCCACTGAATATCGTTGTCCCGGAAAAGAATCTTTGAGTTATCATTCTCCAGATCAGCGATAGAAGTGATATAAAACTCCAGATTTTTCTTCCAGGATCTGTGATCTCTGGAAAAATAACTTGCAATCCGGTCAAAAATCAAATCACAATTCTCCTTATTGGTTCCAATAAGAAGAATTAAAAATTGAGATGGGCTAAACTTCGTAAAGGAATCTCCTCTTCTGAGACAATGCTTAATGGAATGATGCAATTCATCTGTCATCGCATTGAGTTTATCTCCCTGCTCCATCGGACGTCCTTTGGAATCGATAAGGGAACAAAGCATCATGTATACAGACTGTCCATTTCTCTCGATAATTCGACGTACCAGACGATAACTGTCCCGAAAACTCGGTAACGTGCAATAGTAAGCTCCTGTTTCGTCTTCATCTTCCATGAGTCTTCCCTTGATCTCTTTGATCGTCTGCGGTTTATAATTCATGTGTTCACTCATGAATTTGAACTGCTGTATCATCTTTTCAGAAGGGCTGATTCCCAATTCTTCAAAAAACAGTCTGGCTGTCTCTTCGTATTCACTGATGGCTTCTTTATATCGGTTCATTGCCATGAAACAATCAATCCGAATCGCCTGCCACTCATCAAATGGGTATAGTTCACAGGCATTCTCACATAATTTCAGAATAACTTCATATTCTTCGTCTTCCCATAAATAGCTACACAGTTGCTGCAGTGCTTCTGTATATTTCTTCTTATATTGTACACCTTCAATCAGGATCCATTCTTCCTCCGATAATCCCGGAATAAATTCTCCTGCATACATATTACAGGCTTCTTCTAAATCTTTTATCTTTTGTGCCTTATTCTCCTCTGTTTTTGCTTTTTCCAATATGTGTTCAAAAACATGAGCATCGACTATCGTTTCCATCGGTGCATCCCACCGATAGATTCCTTTAGAAATCTTTACATAATTATATTCCGGCAGTCCCATATCAACTACCATTTTTTTCATGCGATGAACGGTAACCCTGAGACTGTTCGCCGCATCTGCCATATCTTCTCTTCCATACAGATATTCGATCAGCTTTTCTCTGGATATCCCTTTTTCACAATGATAAAGGAGAATCTGCAGAAGCTTCATGGCTTTGGTTGTACTATTTCTGGAAAAAGACAAAGGTTTCTCTCCCAATGTCATGGAGAAGCCTCCCAACATCTGAACCTTTAACACAGGTATTTTTTCTTCCATAAAAACTCTCCTTTTTCTTCTTGTTTATGTCTGACAACAATGTTATGATAAACACTAATATAAAACATTATAATTTTTCTAAAAATTAATGTCAACGAAATTAATGTGAAAATTATGGAAATATTACAGCAAAATATACCATCTTATTATCTTTTTGCGACATTTTACACTAATAGAATAGTTTCGCTATCATAAGGAACATATATTTTTCCTTTATAATATTGTTTCGCTTCCTTTTTATAAAGGGATTTTCTCTTTCTGATATTTTTGTCCTCTGTATGCCACAGCAGGAGATTCTTTACGTCCAGCTCCGCTGCCAGCTCTGCTGCATCTTTTACAGTGCTATGACATTTTTCATATGGTTTAAATTGTTCTCTTTCTTCATAAAGGCAAAATGCTTCGTGGAGAAGATAGTCAGTCTGGTGAGCATATTCGTGACAATGTTCCTGATAAGGTTCATCGCCACAGAAAGTCAGTCGTTTTCCGTTATTCAATGTGGTCACAAAACCAAATTGTTTTGCTTTGGTCGAACGGATATCAAAAAATCGGATCTTGTAATCAAGAATCTGCCTTTCTTCCCTGTCTTTCACTTCATGAATATGAATTCTCTCTCCAAATAATCTGGTAATTTTCCCAACGAGAGTCATCTCACACATACTTTTGATAATGGAAACCAGCTCATCGTGACAGTAAATATGAAAATCTCCTTCATATTTGCCATTATTGATCTGCTGTCCTATGGTTCGTATAATCCAGATCACACCAAAAAGATGATCGGTATGCTTGTGTGTTACAAACATTTCATGGATCTGAGAAATCGGTACATTCACTTTTTCTAACTGAGTGAGGATTCCATTTCCTCCACCGGCATCTACCATAAGATACCGACTTTGTTCATCCTGCAAAAGGAAACATGTATTGAAGCATCTGGTAACAGATGCATTACCGGTTCCAAGCACAATTAATTTTTCCATAACTTTCTTCCTTTTCTTATTGTTATTTTACCATAGATTAGCTGATTTCGTTATAACCATTTTTTAAAACTATCAAAAGCTGACGGAATCGCATAGTTTTCCTTTAAATCCTTTTTAGAAACCAACACCCAATTATCATTTTCACTCTGTTTTGTATCCTTGTGTTCACCCTGTTTCGTATTCGTTTTATTGTTCTCTATTCCATCTAAAGAATCTAGTATTTTTTGAATTTCATGCAGCCGCACCCTTTCAAAAAGGAAACGATATCCTGTCATCTGCCATTCTATATGAGAAAATATATGTTTTCCTTTCCCAAGATTTTGTACATTTTCCTGCTTCCAATCTGGAAAATGCCATTCTTTCATCTGTTTTGTTGCCCGCTCCATGGTATAACGTCCCGCAACATTTGGAAGCTCCCAAAGACCTGGAAGCAATCCTCTGGCAGCTCTTTTGTGTAAGAGGACTCGTTCTTCTCCCTGTTCATCTCGAATTTCTATCAGAAAAATAGCTCGTTCTTCGATCCGCCTTTGTTTTTTCTTTGGTTTTACCGGAAAATCTGTCTCTTTTTGCATTTTATGAGCCTGACACACCGCCTCCCAGGGACATTTATCACACAAAGGTTGGCCGTTAGGCAAACAGATTGTGGCTCCCAGATCCATCAGAGCCTGATTGAAATCCCCCGGACGTTCTTTTGGCAATACTCTTCTTACTTCTCTTGCAAGAGATTTTTTCACCGCCTGCTTCCCGATTTCTCCGTCTTGTGCCAGAAGACGGGAAAACACGCGGAGAACGTTGCCATCGACTGCCGGTTCCGGTAATCCAAACGCAATGGAAGCAATGGCTCCTGCCGTATATTCCCCAATTCCTTTTAGGGACAATAATTGTTCATAGTCTCCCGGGAGTTCTCCATCATATTCTTCCATGATGGTAGTTGCCGCTGCTTTCAGATTTCTTGCCCGATTATAATATCCAAGCCCTTCCCATAACTTTAACAGTTTGTCTTCCGAAACCTCTGCCAGTGCCTGTACGTTCGGCAATTCATCCATCCATCGGTCATAATATTTTCTGACCGCTTCTACTCTGGTCTGTTGGAGCATGATCTCGGAAATCCAAACATGATATGGCGTCGGTTCGCTTCTCCAGGGCAGGATTCTTGCATTGTAATCATACCAGTTTAAAAGGACAGGAGTAATTTCTCCCAGAGCTGCCTTTAGAGGTTTACAGATCATTTTCCAGCTTTCCATCAGCTTTTCTACAGAAAATGCCGCATTGGCAGGGCTGGTAGAAGGTAGTTTCACTGCTTTTCGTCCTACCACTTCTTCCTGATATTTCTCATAATATTGATAGGATTTGGCTCCATTACAATAGATTGCCTGAATATCCGCCGTCTCAAAGATTTCTGTCAGATTGTTTGGCACCACATTACGAATACTACTGTCTGATGATCCTATGATATCGCAACTGTGAATAACATCCCACAAAGCAATATGGTTCCGATGTAAAAATTCTTTTTTCTCCTCAATGGTCACCGGAACTTTTTCAGACAACACTCCAGCCGTAACCTTCCAGAAGCGATTTTGCGGATGCCCATAAAAAAATTCCTGTTCTCTTGATTTCACAGAAGGAAAACTTCCCAGAATCAATATTCTCGAATCTTTATCATATAGGGGCGGAAAGGGATGTTCTATTGTCTTTCTTTTTGACTCATCTAATTTCATTGTTCCACTCTCAATAAAAAGTTAATTTTATTACTCTGTTCTCGATAAAAAGTAAACCGGCAGTTTGTTCCGCCGGTTCCTTCCTTCCTAAAAAATCTCATATTCTTTTCCATGTTTATTCAACCAATTACGACATTCCTGGTATTCCGGCATTACTTTTTCTATTTCTGCCCAAAATCTGGCAGAATGATTCATTTTTTTGAGATGGGTTAACTCATGAACGATTACATAATCAATCACTTCCTCAGGTAACATTGCCAGCTTCCAGTCAAATCTCAGATTTCGCTTACGATTGCAGCTTCCCCATAAGGTCTTCTGATCTCTGATCTCCAGATTTTTGTAAGTCAGTTTGGAAACACTGAGTTTTGTACTCCGGGCTTGTCCTGTTATTTTCACATGATTATATGTGAGATTCATCCTATTGCCATACTCATGAACTTTTCTGTTCACCAATTGACCGGCTGTTTTTTTATAATATCGCATGACACAATAACGGAGAAAATTCTGATCGTCATTGTCGGTTCGAATGGTGAGAACACGGCTTCCATCCTGATTATCCTGTTCATAAATTCTGGTCTCATCATCGGCATGAAATTTGATGCGTAATTCCAGATTCATCTTCCCGAGATAAGGTAATTTCTGCCCGCTACGATAGATGAGTCTTCCGTCTTCCAGTTCCAGAGTTACAGGAAGAACCTGATGGTTTCTCATCTTATAGCGCTCATACTGCTGTACGATTCTCTCTTCATTCATCTTGACATATCGACGAATCATATCCTGATTCATCCCAATCGGCACCTTCATATCCACAGTAAGATCATGATTCACCACAATATCGACACAACGCGTATCAACACTGACAACATTCACATACAGTTCAGTTGTTCCATGATGAACTCTGATCTTTGCCATAAGATGCCTCCTTTCAAAAAATAACCTGTTATTTCTCAGTATAACTCTTTTTTTATTGCCTTTCAACACATTTTCAATAAACAAAAATTATTTAATGTTTTTGTAATTAATTAGAAACAAAAAGAAAGCAAGACAAAAAGAGCGCCTGCAGTTACAGTCCTCAGACCGTTACTGCAGACGCCCATTTAAAAGTTGCATCAATGATGATTGTTTTCATTTGCTGTTTGAATTACGAATCATATATGCTTTATTAAAATACGACACCGGCTTCCAAAATTACATTTGGATATGGAGAAAATTCGCCGGTACGAATTGCAAATCTACATTTGCTGCTGAATTTCTTCAGATCTTCATGAGGCATGTATTCATCCTCAGCATCCGGAAGAGATTCTTTGATGTAAGCTTCCAGTTCCGGATTATATTCTTTAATCTCATGAGCCAGATAGTAACCTTCTACCTGAACTTCATCGAGTACAGCATCCATAACCTGCTTAAATGTTGGGACTCCACCGGTTAAGACAAGGTCAACAACCTCTACACCTTCCGGAATCGGCATGCCTGCATCACCAATCATAAACAGATCTTTATGGCCTAAGGCTGCAATTAAAAAAGATAACTGTGCATTTAAAATTCCTCTTTTTTTCATAATATCCTCCGTGAGAAATTCTACTTCACATTCAAAATGAATATGAAAACACCTGTTCTTTGTAAATAACGCAGCAATTGTTTATCTCAACTGCTGCGTCAAAATTCTGCTTTAAGATATCCTATTCTACAGTGTATGGCATTAAGGATACGTGTCTTGCTCTCTTGATTGCTACAGTGAGAGCTCTCTGATGTTTTGCACAGTTGCCTGTAATTCTTCTAGGTAAAATCTTACCTCTTTCAGATACGTATCTTTTTAATTTATTTACATCTTTGTAGTCGATTACTGAATTCTTATCTGCGCAGAAAATGCAGACTTTTTTTCTTCTGCGGCCGCCTCTTCTTCTCATGGAAGAATCGCCACGCTCT
>JAQYIU010000104.1 GCA_028721415.1 Lachnospiraceae bacterium
CGAGAACGACCCATTTGCAAAACTTGACCAGACAGGTGTTGGCAAATTAATGGAAATGGCAATCAAACTCGGTAAACCGGTTAATCCAAACCTTCACATCGGTATCTGCGGAGAACACGGTGGAGATCCATCTTCCGTAGAGTTCTGCCATAAGATCGGATTAGACTATGTATCCTGTAGTCCATTCCGTGTGCCAATCGCAAGACTCGCTGCAGCACAGGCAGCAATTGCCAACAAGTAAGATTGCGTATTGAAAAATAAAAGAGAAAATGACCTTGGTAGAGATGAAATACTCTCTGTCAGGGTCTTTTTTTGTTATATAATTTGCTTTCAACTACATGACAACTATATAGAACGATGCTATAATGTAGAAACAAGATGAAAAGAGGTGTATATACGATGTCCATATTCGAAGATAGATTTCATCTGACACCTGAACAGAGTTTGTTTCTGGCAAAGAAGAAATGGGATGAAAATGTATATTGTGGAATGAAAATGGAAAACAGAGCAGTTACGTTTCCGCAGATGAAGACGATATTAAATGGTGTAAATGTACCTAATGTACAGCTTGATGATATTCAGGCAATACTAAATATGCGTGATGCGTGGAAGTTCCTGTTGAGTACAGTAAATGAAGAAGTTACATTTGAATATTGGTGTAAGCTAAATGAATATATTGCGAGAAATGAAGCTTTGGAATGGGGCAAGCTACGTACTGGAAGCGTGGGAATTTCAGGAACGGATTATGAAACTCCGATTCCAAATAAAGAAAAAACAATAGAAGAATTAGAAAACATTTTATCTACTCCGGATGCTTCTGCAACAGATAAAGCGTTAGAAGCTTTTACCTGGGGAGCAAGAGGTCAGTTCTTCTGGGATGGGAATAAACGTACCAGTTTAATGCTTGCAAATAAGATTCTGGTTTCTTCTGGTTCAGGTATTATAACAGTTACAGATAAATATATGGAGCAGTTTAATACATTATTGCTGAATTACTATAATACTGGTGAAAGCGAAGCACTGAAACAATTTTTATATGAAAATGCAATACAGGGCATGACAATTTAAAAATGTAGAAAAGCCTTAGTAAAACATTGTTAAACTAATCAATGAATAATACGAAAATATCTTGAAAAACTAGCCGTTTTATTAGAAAAAGAAATAAATAATCCACCAGAACAAATTTAGTACTGGCGGATTTTTTTCTTGACTCTGTAGTTACTTGGGTGGCCGTGAAGAAATTCACGGTCATTATTTTTAGGAAGATTAATGTCCATGCCAGAAAGAATATTTGATGTAAATCACACTGCCACACACCACCAGATTCCTGACACAATATTTACATCTGCCATTGCATCCGATCCGAAGGCGAGTGATTCCACCACAGGATTTACATTTGTCAAACAATTGATCCAGTTCGGAGACGATGGTAGATGAATTTTTCCTTGTCTGTTTTGTCAGTTCATCAATGGTAACATAGCCATCACGGTTCCATAGAAAAATGGTATTGTAGCAATTCTCGGTTTCAATGTGAATCCCCGATTTGAATCATTTGGAAGCCTTCCCCATGTACTTCGTGCGATTCCAGGATGATCACAAAGGAAAGGGGATCGGCTTCTTTTACTACTTTAAGTAATGTGATCATTTCTTTGTTGTTACAGGCACATAAAACAACTTGTTTTTTCTCGCTCCGGTATCCGCCTCGGGCAGGGAGCAATGTGCTGCCGCGGTGGCAGTTGGAGTCAATCACTTTACAGATTGTATTTCCATGTTCCGTAACAATGAGAGCCATTTTTCCGGCATTCATTCCATACATAACTTTATCAACCACAATGGCAAAAATATAATTGACAATCATACCATAAATAATCCCATCCATATCACGAAAAATAATTCCGCCAATTAAAATAATACCTACATCCGACCAGAAAGCGATATTTCCTAAAGAGAGATGGGGATAGAGAGACTTTATCGCCATGATAATGAAATCAGATCCGCCGGTAGAAGAATTTTTTATATAAATTAATGCGTATCCGGTTCCGGCAAAAACTCCTGTACATAAGGCTGCCAAAAGCCTGTTTCCGGTGTAAACGGGAAATAATGGTGCGATATAATCAATTATAATGGAGGACAGAATCATACAACGCAGGGAGCTTAAGAAAAATTTTTTCCCTAAAAGTCGGTAGCAGAGAATGGAGACCGGTATATTGAGGAGAATGGTAGATAATCCAATGGGAATATTTAAAGTTCGATATAATATGATGGAAATTCCTGAAAATCCAGTCATGGGAAAATGGGCCTGCACTGCAAAGTTATAAATTCCGATTGCGATAAAAGTGCTGGCGAATAGTTCCCAAAAAAGTTGATAAATGAATGCTTTTATTTTGGTGGAATTGTATTTCATATCATAAACCTTTCCTTTTACAGATAAAGAAATTCGATTAAGGTAGATTCCTGTGAGATCAAAAGAGAGACAACATACTATAAATTATAATATGTTGTTCTTTTTTTATTCATTTTTGTCTGAAATGTCAACTGTGTTGCAGTACTTTTCTTCGTTGCAATGATTATTGTTTCTTCCCGCTATCAATCTTTTGTATCTCAGACGATTTTTACGGAAAGTGCCTCCCATTTGTCGGAAATCTATCATCAGTCGAAGCGCCTTTGCAGAACTTTGAAGAAAAGAACTGGACGAGAATTCGATATGTTATTATATATTGTTCGTCATGGAGAGACAGGATTTTTTAGAGTTATCTGAAATACAGAATATATTTTGAAAAATATTTTAGAACAAAAAACAGCCGATCAATGGTGATATGATTCATTGATCGGTTGTTTTTTGAAATTTATGCATCTGGCATATTCTTGAGATAGATTTCTTCAATTTTTAAAATCACATCAACCAGATCCTGCATGGAAGAAAATTCATTTCGATCAAGCAGCATTTTTCTGGAAATAATGAGACATAATTTTTTGGCATTGATTCTTTGCGTATCGTCTTTGATGGTATCAAAATCAGGATAATCGTGGGTGCTGGTAAGTCGATACATATTTACGATTCCAGCATATCCAATTAATTCTGGAATCATCTGCTCCAGAAAATGATCTAAAAATGATTCCGGAGCATCCTGATATTCCGGCTTGGCATCTTGTTTCCAGTATTCTTTAAAATGTCTTTGGAAAGAATCCACTACACCAGTCAATGTATCAAGCATGGAAATCCGGAAATTGTTCCTCTGTTCAAAATCTTTATAAGGTCGGAAAGCACTGGCACAATATTGACCGATCACGTTGAACGAAAGATAACCAAGGTCAAAACTGATCGGGCCGGCAAAGGTGTACTCCATATCAATGACTTTCACCTCATTCTCGTCCGCAAAAATATTTGATGTATGAAGATCCGAATGAATCAGAGCTTCTTCGTGACTCATATAATGCCGGCGTAATTCATAACAGGCTTCTTTCAGCTCATCATCAAAGTCTATGTCAAACCATTCGGAAAATGGCTTACATTCTTCACTTTCTCCCAGATCATGCTTTCTGAGGAAAATCCAGTCTTCCAGAATCCGTCGCATCTTTGTATTGGTAAATCCATTCCGAAGATTTCGAAAATCTTCTCTAGAAAGATAAAATTCAGAGGAATAAAAAGAGGATGCTGCGATGAATTCACCTATTTGTTCTGCAAACTTTGGCAGGATTTTGTCTTCATTCCAGATAAACCGTACAATTCGAAGACGGGATACATCCTCCATGACAAAAATGTGATTTTCGTTGTCCTGAAAATAAGGTTTTGGCACATATTGAGGAACAATGCTGTACCGTAAACGGAAAGACTCATACTCAATCTGATTTCGTTCCAAAGGAAGCGTTATAGTCATCTCTTCCAGACGAGGTTTCGCCAGTCCTTGTTTTACGATCAAGGAGAATCCATCTCCCTTAACCTTATACATAAAATTGATAAATCCCTGACCTTCTGCCTCGTCATCTCCTTCTCCGATGCGACTGACCGTCACATTTTTAGAAAAATCAAATTCAGGAAGATGTTCAGCAAGGTAGTCAATGATATTTTCTTTTGTCAGTTCAAACATATTAGCCACCTCAACTTCTATATTGCTCCTATGCCATATTATTGCATAAAAGAAAAGTATCCTATTTTAGTTTAATTATAATCTGTTTTTTCTTTGTAAAAAATATATTTTTTGTCTTGTAACCGTGAATTCACGACTGTTTCTGTTTTATCATGACAACCGGATATAACAATGCTATAATAGGGTGTAAAATTGACAATGCGATATAGGGTATATAATTATAAGGAGTGAATTCGATATGTTATTATATATTGTCCGCCATGGAGAGACAAGATTGAATGAAAAAGGCTGCCTTCAGGGGTGGATTGACGAGCCCCTGAATCAAAAAGGAAGAGATCTGGCACTGGAAACAGGAGAGGGACTGAAAGATGTCCGTTTTGATCTTATTTTCACCAGTCCCCTGATCCGGGCAAAGGAGACCGCTGAGCTTGTGAGCAAACCATCCAGAAAGCAATTCGGTGAGATCCCTATTGTAGAGGATGACCGATTAAAGGAAATCAACTGGGGAAGCTGGGAAGGCGAGGGATGCCTGGAAAATAATTTTTCTGTCCCATGTGATCATTATAATCAGTTTTTTACCGACGCCTATGATTTTGAAGGAGCTCCGGATGGAGAGAGCGTCAAAGAGGTCTGCGAGAGAACCGCTGATTTTTATCAGAAATTAATTGGAAATCCGGAATGTCAGGATAAAACCATATTGATTTCCACTCATGGTTGTGCAATGAGAGCGATGCTTCGCCAGGTTTACACAGATCTTTCGGATTTCTGGCACGGACATGTGCCGTATAACTGTGCCGTCAATATCGTGGAAGTAAAAGATGGGAAATCTACTCTTTTGGGTGACGATAAAATATACTATGATCCGGCACTTTGTGTGAATAATTATAAAGTGGTTGACAAAATAGCAAATTGTGATAAAGTCAACAGTTTTCTGTAATTATCCGAATATTTTTTTGATATATTTAATATATTTTTCTGAACTTCCATCGGTATATGACCCTCCTGGGACATAGTTCAGACAAAACTGACCGTCTTCAATGATCATAGCAGTTAATTTTCTGCCATAGACACACCCTGTGTCAATGCAGATGGCTCCTTTTTCCGGTAACTTCGTCCATTGATGATAAGCGAGAAGAATGCCTTTTTCTCCAGTGCCATCATAATAGGTTGGAGCTTCAAGAGGAGTATGTCCCAGGATAGTTATTTTCCCGTCATAGAGATTTTTTTTGGACCAGGAGTGATCTTTTACGAGTAGTTCCAGAGAATTTTGCTCGAAATCTTCATGTTTAATGCCAGCATGAACGCAACGAAAATCTTTTTCAATATGGTAAACTGGCATATTTTCTGTGATCCATGGAATAAAATGTTCCATTTTGTCTCTATGTTTTGCAAATGAGCGGATGGTTGCTGTCTTTCCTACCGCTCTCCAGATTAAACGGGTTTCCAGATCCTTTGCCTGTTCCAGTATCATCTGCTCATGATTGCCCCGAACCATGAAAAAACGTTCCGGATTATTTTCTTTCCAGCGAATCGCCCAGTGAAGCATCTCGTAGGAATAGGGTCCCCGGTCCATCAGATCTCCCATCAGAATGAGTTTATCATGTTTCTTTTTATAATTAACTTTCCGTAATAATGTAATAAATTCTTTATAACATCCGTGGATGTCACCAATAATAATTGTTCTCATAAACCTGATTGTAACCTCCATTTTCTATTTTCAGTATAGCACAAAGTATCAAAATATGTAATAGAGGATCATTTGGCATCTCTGATACGTTTTTGATATGTTGTTTTCTATGAGAATTAATTGACGGAAAATAACTTGTTGATTATAATAAATTGTGTAAAAAATACGTAAAATTAATGTAAAATAAAAAGAAAATCGGAGGGCAGGGGATTGTTGATGTATTTAGGCCATATATTGGATGTGATCCATGATTTTAATATGATTTCAGTGGTGTTGCGGGTTATGTTGGCGGCATCATGTGGGGCTGTGCTGGGAATTGAGAGGGCGAAAAGTCATCAGGCAGCAGGGATGCGAACCTATATGGTGGTCTGCCTTGGTTCTGCCATTGTCATGCTGACCAGTCATTATATGTATCTGGAATTTAATACGGGAGATCCTGCAAGGCTGGGAGCCCAGGTAATCAGTGGAATCGGTTTTCTGGGAGCCGGAAGTATTATTCTGGAAGGTAAAACGAGGGTCAAAGGATTGACGACTGCGGCGGGGCTTTGGACTTCTGCCTGTATTGGCCTTGCCATTGGCATCGGTTTTTATTCCGGTGGAGTACTTGCCACGGCAGCAGTGTACCTGATTACCTCCAAACTGAAACCGGTGGCTAAACATTTCCGGGTGGATGAAGTTGAGTTCGGGATATATATACAGATGGAAAATTCAGAAAATTTTGCGGATATTTTTTTATTTATCAAAGAGTGTGGAGGAACGGTAGAAAAGATGGAGCTAAATAAATCTCATGAAGATGGAACCTGCAGTGGTATGATTTATATCCATCTCCCAACTTCCGATAATCCGGATACTTTCATTGACATGCTTCGATTAAAACCTCATGTGATTACAGTAAAAGAAATCAGTTATATATGATGAGATGAAATTTTCGTATAGAAATTTCTCTTATTTAAATCGAATACTTAACTTATTGAAATATTAATATATATTTTCATAATATAAAAAAGAAAAATAGAAACCAGACACAAATTATGAATTGTATGACAAAAGAGGAAAAAAAAACTGTTATTTTTTGCTAAAAAGGAGTATAATCTACGCGGAGCGTCATAAATTAGAGTCGTTCCTTCGAAAGATTACCTGCCCTTGATTGGGTTTTGGAAAATAAGGAGGAGAAAAATGATAGCACAAGTTTTGGCTGTTTTAATTTTTGTGATAATGTTTGGACTTATTATCTCAGAAAAGATTGAACGGCATATCGTAACGCTCGGCTGTGGTCTTGCAACATTAGTTCTCGTTTTTGGATTAAGCATGCACAGTATGAGTGCAATTTGGCACACATTAAATATCAGAAATATTTTTACAGTAGATTTCTGGTATCAGGCGGGAGAGGCAGCAGAGTCTTCTTCAGGTATTAACTGGGCAACAATCATCTTTATTCTTGGGATGATGGTTATGGTTGAAGGAATGGCGAGAGTCGGTTTCTTCCGATGGCTCTGTATGAAGATTGCTCAGCTGGTAAAATACAAAACGATTCCGATTTTTATTACTTTTATGATTATGTCGGCCATACTGGCAATGTTCATCGACAGTATCACGGTTATTTTGTTTCTGGCTGCGGTCACGGTGGAGCTGGCCCAATTGCTGAAGTTTGATCCGATTCCAATGATTCTTTCAGAAATATTCTGTGCGAATCTGGGCGGTTCGGCTACCATGTGCGGAGATCCGCCGAATATTATCATCGGTACATCTCTGGGATATTCATTTGGAGATTTTATCACGAATACCGGTGTTATGGCAGGAATTTCCCTTGTCGTGATTATTCTTTACTTTTATATCATATTCCATAAAGAGTTGTCTGTCACCAGTCAGAATGCAATCTCACCGGAAACTATGCCGGATGCAAAAGAAGCCATTACAGATAAAAAGGGATTTGTGGTGAGCTGCCTCATTTTCTTATGTGCGGTTGTGATGTTGGTCACTCATGCACAGACGGGACTTACTGTGGCATTTATCGGAACATTTATTGCCATTTTGACGTTGATCACATCTGCGAAATATGCCAAAGAAATGCTTCAGAAGGTGGATTACAAAACACTGTTATTTTTTGTGGGTCTTTTTGTGGTTGTCGGAGGTCTGGAAGAGACCGGAATTCTGGAGATTATTGCCGGTTATATCGGAGAAATCTGTGGAGGTAATCTGAAGCTGATGATTACCATTATTATCTGGGTTTCTGCTATCGCCAGCGCTTTTGTAGATAACATTCCATTTGCTGCAACTATGATTCCAGTTATTAAAACTCTTTCGATTGATAATAATGTCAGTTTACCGATTCTGGCATGGGCATTGTCCATGGGTACCGATATCGGTGGAAGTGCAACTCCAATCGGTGCTTCTGCTAATGTAGTCGGCACTTCTGTGGCAGCAAAAGAAGGCTATCCGGTCGGTTGGGGACGTTATTGTGCCAAGATGGCACCGGCAACAATTCTGGTTTGTTTGATTTCTACGTTGTTTATGTTCTTCAGATATTGTTAAGAGGGGGTAACAGTAATGTCGAAACAGTTAATCATTTCCTTGAGCCGTGAATTTGGGAGCGGAGGACATCTCATTGCGGAGAAGCTGGCGGAGCGGTTTGAATTACCGCTCTATGATAAGAATCTCCTTCGGGAGATTGCCGGAGAGAGGGATATCAATCCGCAGAAACTGGAGAAATATGATGAGGTTCCGAGATACAAGTTCTTTTCCAGAACGGTCAACGGACACAGTAGTTCTCCGGAAGAAAATATTGCGAATCTGCAGTTCGATTTTCTTCGTAAGAAAGCAAAACAGGGCGATTCCTTTGTGATCGTGGGACGCTGTGCCGAGACAGTGTTAAAAGAATTTGAATGTATGGTTCCAATCTTCATTCTGGCAGATAAGGATGTGAAGTTAAAACGGATTATGGAGTTACATAATCTGACTGAGAATGAAGCGAAAGTGATGATTCACCGGGAGAATCGGAAGAGAAAGGATTACCACAATTATTACAGTGAGGTAAAATGGGGTGATTCTCGAAATTATGATTTGTCGATTAACAGTGGACGGCTGGGAATTGACCGGACGGTTGATTTATTAGAGCAATATATAAAGGAAAGAAATAGCCTGATTTAAAAATTTTTCTTGAAATTAAAAAAAGAATTTGCTAAAATACGAAAATGTCGAGTGGCGAAAGCGTAAATCCAGATTTGGATTTGCGCTTTTTCTTTTTTGACAAAAACGGTTGTGGCAGCTTTCCGAAAGACTCCAAAATGAATAAAATATGGAGGTTAACATGAAAAAAGAAAAAGGAAAAAGTAAACTTGGGACAGAGAAAATAAGCAGATTGATGCTGACTATGGGAATCCCGATGATTTTATCTATGGTGCTTCAGGCAGTATACAATATTGTTGACAGTGCATTTGTCTCCAACATGAGAGAAAACGGGGAGATGGCATTAAATGCCTTGACGCTGGCCTTTCCGGTTCAGATGCTGATCGTGGCAGTGGGAGTAGGTACTGGTGTTGGTGTCAATGCCCTTCTGGCAAAAAGTCTGGGACAGGGAAATCATAAGAAAGCATGTAAGGTTGCAGGAAATAGTATGTTTCTTGGACTGATTATTCATATTGTATTTCTTATTTTTGGACTGGTAGGTGTCAGGGGGTATATCTGTACTCAAACTAAAAATCCGCTGGTCATTGATATGGCGTCAGATTATCTTGGGATTTGTTGTGTGTTTTCCATGGGAATAATCTTTTTCTCTATTTTTGAGAAATTACTGCAGGCGACGGGACGGTCTCATTTATCCACCATTGCACAGGTATCCGGTGCTTTGACAAATATTATTCTTGACCCGATTTTTATCTACGGCTGGGGTGTACCGGAGATGGGAGCCAGGGGTGCGGCGATCGCGACCGTAATCGGACAGATTGTATCCATGGTAGTGGCAGTTTCTTTCCATCTGAAATACAACAAGGAAATCGAGAATGGTATCCGTTTCATGAAACCGGAGAGAAAGGTGATAGGAGAAATTTATTCCATCGGTCTTCCGGCAATTATCGCACAGGCACTGATGGTGGTCATGACATATGGACTTAATATCATATTGGGAAGAATCAGCGAGTCAGCTGTTACTGCCTATGGCCTTTATTATAAAATACAGCAATTCCTTTTATTTGCCGCATTTGGACTCAGGGATGTGATTACACCTGTGGTATCCTTTAATTATGGTATGGGAAGCAGAACAAGAGTGAAGGAAGGTATTAAATGTGGCATGTTGTATACTTTGGTGATCATGGCAGCAGGCCTCATTGTACTGGAAATCTTTGCAACCCCGTTTGCATCCATATTTGGTCTGTCCGGTGAGACAGAAGCTCTTTGTGTCAGTGCAATTCATATCATCTCCGTAAGTTTTATTTTCGCTGGAATGAATGTGGCTTATCAGGGAATCTTCCAGGCGTTGGATGGTGGAATGGAATCCCTTGTCCTTTCTGTTTGCCGGCAATTCTTATTTGTGCTTCCGGTGGCTTGGGCATTATCCCTTCCTGCTCTCACATCTCCGGAAAAAATATGGTATGTGTGGCTGACGTTCCCGATTGCAGAAATTCTTACAGCAGTGATTGGAACCAGATTTATGAAGAAAATCAAGAAAAACAAAATTGATAGTCTGGAGGCGTAGTGATGAGTAAAAAAATAATTACAGTAAGCAGAGAATTTGGAAGTGGCGGACGGTATATTGCAGAACAGGTGGCAAAACGTCTGGATTATGAATATTATGACAAGGCAATCATAGCTAGAGTTGCTGAAGAGACCGGCTTGTCAGAAAAATTCATTGAAGGAGAAGGGGAATATGCTCCAAAACAGCATTGGTTTACCTATGCCTTTGTGGGACGAGACCAGCAGGGGTTATCCCTGGGAGGCCGGATGTATGCCGCCCAGAGAAAGATTATTTTAGATGTGGCAGAAAAAGAATCTTGTGTGATCGTTGGACGTTGTGCCGATGATATTCTGAGTGATAGAGAAGACTGTCTTAACGTATTTATCTGTGGAGATCTTAAAGAAAAAACAGAACGTATCACAAAGATGTATGAACTTTCCGAAAAAGAGGCTCAGAGAAAAATGAGAGAAGTCGATAAAAAAAGGAGTTTGCATTATAATTATTATACGGAACGAAAATGGGGCGATGCCAGAAATTATTCCATTGCCCTTAATAGCAGCCAGATTGGATATGAGAAATGTATAGATATTATCTGTGATTTGGCAGGACAATAAACTTTATCTGATTTTCAGCCTATGGGCTTTGCCGCTCTGATAGAGAAGTGCAGCTTCACAGATAGAAGAAAGCGGGAACCGTTCTATTACATGGCGTATTATTATACAAATGTAATAGAACGGTTTTCTTTTTGTTGGATTTGGAGCTGCACTTCATTTAGTGTGGCAGCTCCATTTCTATTTAGCCAGCAATTGCTGAAGATGGAATTTATCCTGTACTCCCAAAGCCGTTGCGGTACATTTTCCTTTTTTAAATACTTTGGTAGAAGGAATTGTATGAATTCCATACATTGCAGACAGAGAGGGTTCTTTATCCACATCAATTTTTCCGACTAAAACATCCGGATGTTCATAGGAATACATGGTCAAAAACATATCCTGTTTTCTTGAGTCTGGACTATTCTGGCTGTTGAAGCTGAGAACCACTGGTTTATCTGAATGAAAGATGAGATTTGAAAAATTTGACTTTGTTACATCTTTTACTGACATAAGATCACTCCTGCATAAAAATATGGTAACTTGATTCTATTATTTTAAAGTATCTTGATAAAATTTGTCTTAATACTAATCTCCCCCGTTAAGAGAAAAATATACGAAAAAAAATATTTAGAAAAACCCTGATTTCCTATTGACATTATAGGAATTGTAGTGTAATATAATGTCAACGACAGAGAGAGGGAAGTGACAGGATGAAAAAAAGTAAGATATGGTTCTGGTTATGTCTGGATGACCGAATGTGTTGTGAGGAATCCCATTGTTAGCAGAGATCCATACCAATTGCAATATCAGATCAACCAGCAAGAAGAAACGTTCATGATTTTGAAGCTGGTTCCAAGTAATTATAATAGAAATGATTAAGAACAGGAGAAATAACATGAGTAAAAAATCATATGCAGATAGAAATTTTAAATTTGAAAAAATACAGTTACACGTAGGTCAGGAAAGTGCAGATGCGGTTACCGATGCAAGAGCGGTTCCGATTTACCAGACATCTTCTTTTGTGTTCCATAATTCACAGCATGCGGCAGATCGTTTTAGTTTAAAAGATGCCGGCAACATTTATGGAAGATTGACCAATCCGACCGTTGACATTTTTGAAAAGAGAATCGCAGCATTGGAAGGCGGTGTTGCAGCACTGGCAACTGCTTCCGGAGCAGCAGCAGTTACATACGCGATTCAGAATGTAGCCCTTGCCGGAGATCATATCGTAGCAGCGAAGAACATTTACGGTGGTACATATAACCTGTTGGCTCATACATTACCGGATTTCGGTGTAGAAGCAACTTTCGTTGATCCTTTAGATCCATCCGCTTTTGAAGCAGCGATCAAAGAGAATACAAAAGCTCTTTATATTGAAGCACTTGGTAATCCAAATTCAGAAGTGACAGACATTGAAGCGATTGCCAATATTGCCCATGCACATAATATTCCATTACTGATTGATGCAACTTTTGCAACACCATATCTCTTAAGACCGATTGAATACGGTGCAGATATCGTGATTCATTCCGCAACCAAGTTTATCGGCGGACATGGAACAAGCATCGGTGGTGTGATTGTTGATGCAGGTAAGTTTGACTGGAAGGCATCCGGCAAATTCCCTCAGTTAACAGAACCGAACCCAAGTTACCATGGTATTAGCTTTGTGGATGCAGCAGGTCCGGCAGCTTTCGTTACAAGAATTCGTGCCATTTTACTGAGAGATACCGGAGCAACTCTTTCTCCGATTCATGCATTTGTGTTCCTTCAGGGACTGGAAACTTTATCCCTCAGAGTGGAACGTCATGTAGAAAATACACGAAAAGTTATCGAATATTTAAAAACTCAGCCATTGGTTGAGAAAATCAATCATCCACTGGCTACCGATGATCCGGAACAGAAACGATTATATGAGAAATACTTCCCGAAGGGAGGCGGTTCCATCTTCACATTTGAGATTAAAGGAGATGATAAGACAGCTCAGAAATTTATTGATAATCTGGAATTGTTCTCCTTACTTGCCAATGTGGCTGATGTGAAATCTCTGGTAATCCACCCGGCATCCACAACTCATTCCGAGCTTAACGCAGAAGAATTGCTGGATCAGGGTATCAGACCAAACACTATCCGTCTTTCCATCGGAACAGAGCATATTGATGATATTATTGAAGATTTAGACGAAGCATTTAAAGTAATTGGGGAGGAATAGTCATGGCAGTATATCATAATGTTTTAGAATTAGTTGGTGATACCCCTCTATTAGAAGCACAGAATCTGGAAAAAGTTTATGAGCTTAAAGCAAAATTATTTTTAAAGCTGGAATATTTTAATCCGGCAGGAAGTATCAAAGATCGTATTGCCAAGGCAATGATTGAAGATGCAGAGACTAACGGATTGATTTCCGAAGGTGCGACCATTATAGAACCAACTTCCGGTAATACCGGAATCGGCCTTGCTGCAGTAGCTGTGGCAAAGGGCTATAAAGCAATTTTGACTATGCCGGAAACGATGAGTGTGGAAAGAAGAAATATTTTAAAGGCATATGGTGCAGAAATTGTTCTGACACCAGGTGAAAAAGGAATGTCAGGAGCTATTGCAAAGGCAAAAGAACTGGCAGAAGAAATTCCGAACAGCTTTATCCCAGGACAGTTTGATAATCCGGCCAATCCTGCAGTTCATAAAGCAACGACCGGACCGGAGATCTGGAGAGATACAGAAGGTCAGGTTGACATTTTTATCGCAGGTGTAGGAACAGGCGGAACCTTAACCGGAACAGGAACCTATCTGAAAGAGCAGAAACCGGAAGTGAAAGTGATTGCTGTGGAACCAGCCACATCTCCTGTATTATCCAAAGGTGTGGGAGGTCCTCATAAGATTCAGGGAATCGGTGCAGGATTTGTGCCGAAAGTATTGAACACAGATGTTTATGATGAGATTTTCCCTGTAGAAAATGATAGAGCATTTGAATTTGGAAAAGTTTTGGCAAAGACAGAAGGAATCCTTGTCGGTATTTCATCCGGTGCTGCCCTCTATGCCGCAGTGGAAACGGCAAAGAAGCCGGAAAATGAAGGTAAGACCATCGTTGTAGTATTGCCGGATAACGGTGACAGATATTATTCCACACCTCTTTTCCAGCAATAAAAAAATGGGGCTGTCGCAATGCGACAGCCTATTTTTCATTAGTATCGAAGCAGTACATCTCCATTAATCGTAGAAATACGGACATTCTGGAATGGTTTGCTTCCCAGTGTTCCGACAATATTTTTGATATTACCAGGTTTTGTTTTTACTTCCAGACCCTCGATTTCTGAAGTAATATCCCCCGTCTTGCTGATTCCGTCCACTTTCATTCCTGCATCTTTTGGAAGAACCAGTTCAATATTTCCGTTTAAGGTATTGCATTCTACAATATTATTCAGTGAAGAAAAAGCAGCATAGATAATACTGGATGAGGTTTCCAGTTTTGCTCCGCCATCAATTTGTTTTGCAATAATATTGCCGGAAACAGAGTGGAGATCCGTAAAACCAATGGAATGGTCAATCTGAATCGGACTGGCTGGGGTGCTGATTCGGATACGTGGGGAGGTGATTGTCTTTAAGGTGACAGCACCTTCTCCGGTTTCTGCAGCAAAACGGTCAAAAATCCAATCGTCTTCTGTGGTGATATGCCCATATTGGCTGGAAAGAGATAGTTCTCCATGCCAGCTTTCCGGAAGAAAAACTTCAACATATGTATTGTGGTTCACTTCTTCTCTGCGGCCATAGCGAATGGTGGTCTTAATTCGGTTGGCAGATACTTTTGCATAATATTCAGATCCGGACAGACCGCCAATATATTCTTTTAAAATGAGAGATTTCCCCTCTGTTTTGTGGAGAAAAATAGTTTCAGCATGGTAACCGATCTGAAGGGATTTTACAGAAGAAATATCCATCTCCAAAGTGTTATCCGGGGTTGTCTGGGCAAGTTGTGGGGTGATGATTTGTTCGTTTTTCATGGCCTTCTCCTTCATATCATGATTCATATAGTGATGTAATATAATAAATGAGTATTTTTATATTGTCACTATATGCAATATTCCTATGTATATTATAGGATAGAAAAAAAGAAAAAGCAATAAAATGCCCCGGACTGAGAAAAAAATTTCACAAGACCGGGGCAAATCTGTACATGAGGCTATTGACATGCTTATGCGTTAATCAATTCAATGATACGTTCCGTTGCATGTCCGTCACAGCTTCCCATAAATTTTTCTTTGAAATCAATGACTTTCTGTTTGTCAAAATTCTGTTCTGTATCCCGGATTGCATGAAGAAGTTCATCCTGAGTTTTTACAACAGGTCCAGGTGTCAGTTCAAAATAATCGTAATAGAATCCACGCCAGTCACAGTAATCATCGTAATCATAAGCATAAAAGATCATTGGCTTTTCAAATAATGAATACTCAAAAACAAGAGAAGAATAATCAGATATGCAGATATCGGCACAACAAAGCAAATCTTCGATGCTCAGGAATGCTGTAAGATCTCTTGCAAAGGATGATAATTCTTCAGGAATTACCGGCGGATTCTTGACAAAAGGATGATGTTTGCAGACGAGTACGTAATCATCGCCGAGTTCTTTGGCAAACTGGTAAAAATCAATCTCATTCGGTGATGAAGCACTGGAAACATGACCGCGGAAAGTTGGTGCATACAAAATAATTTTTTTGCCTCTGGCTTCCGGCATAACTTCATATAATTTCTCATGGCGGCTGTTTACAAACTCTTCATCATAGAAAAGATCGGTACGACTGATTCCCGTAGCTTTTACGATACCTTTCGGGAGATTCATTGCTTCTTCGTAAGCCCATATAACCTCCGGACTGCTGACTGTAACATGATCAAGGTTGCCGTAATTAGGATATTTGTCCAAAGTAGCTGCAGAAGAACCAAATTTTAATTCTGCGGTACTTCTTCCGAATTTTTTGAAGGCACCGCAGGCATGCCATAGATTGATGGCAGTTGTCTCTTCACGGAGTGGAATGGCAGAGAGAATCATGGAAGCCTCATCCAGAATCACACATTTGGAAGTGGCAAGCTCTTTCAGCATTTTTTTGACACTTTCTGTAAATTCTTTTCCACGGGTGAAATTAAACTGAATGTAGGAACATGCCAGCTCGTATTCGCCGGATTCTTCCATCACATCATACAGATGCTGCATGGAATTGGATAATTTGGTGAAACGCATTTCCAGAAAGAGAACCTTGTTTTCAATCACAGGTTCTTTACAATATCTGGTATATAAGCGTGGATAGTAGATTTTGTAACGATAATGTTTATACATACGTTTTAGTCTGCGGATAATTGATTTTTTGAATTTTTTAATTATTTGCATAAAAACTCCTTTATAAAACTATATCAGTGCAATCAGATTGGCCATAAGGCTGCAGATGATACCCACACAGGAGATCAGAAGATTCCACTGAAAAAGAAGATTGATCCAGAAGGTTAAATCCCATTGGAACAGGGCAGATATTGCAGAAAGCATAAAAAAGAAAAGCTCCAGCAAAAACAGACCTTTCCAGGCCAGATTTAAATCCTGACGGCTCAACTCCATGTTTAACGATATTCCAATGATAATATATAAATAAATAAACAATATTATTATATCAGTGCCAGACAGTTGATGCAAGGCTTTTAAAAAAAATTGTGCTCCGTGCTGAAAAGAGTGCGGCAATGTTTTGAGAGAATCAGGCAACAAAAAACTGATCACAAGAATGATGGTCGGACCGGAGAGCAGAGGGCCGATTCCAATAAAGAACTGTCCCATATCAGCCATAAGCTGCTGGAATAAGGTGTTTCTTTTATGATGCATTTTTACGAACCCCAAAGTACCACCGTGCTGCTTTGCTTTTTTTGTAGTTCGGTACAAACAGATCTTGTCGATATGATATCCGAATAAAAGTCCGAAAATCAGGTGCCCCAATTCATGAACCGGTATGCCGATCAGATTAAAAAAGTTTATAATATGAGTTCCGAAAGCCTTGTTTGTGATATTTCTCGTTGCGATTTCTCTTGTCTTCCCCATAATGATTCCAAAGGTAACAATGACGAGAAGAAATCTCAGATTAAGCTGTACAAAATAATTTAACATAAGAATCTCCTGCAGAGAATGTAGCCGGATATTGATTACTTGAAAATATCCCTTATCATAACATTAATATGAAAAAGTTACAATAATAATCATTTTAAAAAGATAAATGGGAAAATAAAAGAGAATATAAAGTAAACCTTGGAGAATTGTGTTGAATTTTTTGTAAGAACCGTTTAAAATATTTTACAAAACAAGAGAGAAAAATGGAGGTCCAGTATGAGTGGAAAAAGTATCATATTTATTGTGATTCTGGTGATCGCAGTCATGGCATCGTTGATGATGGCAAATAAAAATATCAAAAGTCGTTATCATGAACTGGAAGGGGATAAGAAGAAACCAGATGGGAAGAAAGAACTGGAAAAAGAAGATCCGGCGGTGACAGCAGCTAAAAAAGATCTTTATCATTATCTGAATCAGGCACTTAAGAAAATGTATCAAAGTAATCGAAAAGACCAGTGGGAGAAACTGAAGATTCTGGGAGTTCCTGCACTGACGGTGAAAGAACACTATTCCGAGATACTGAGTTCTTTGCCGGAACATCAAAGAGGTATGGTACAAAACTTTTTTGCGTGTATTGATATGGATGGTCAGCCAGCCGTAGAGAGGGAAGATGAAACAGAAGGAGTTGCACCGGGGACAGTCAAAGATCGTGCTGCATTAAAACAGGTTTTTCTTCAGATGATGTTACCATTTTATCCGGTCTATTATAAGGAAGTATCAGACCTTCGACATACTTCTTTGTTAAATCAGGAAACATTAGAACTGTTTCATTGTCTGACCGGAAAAAGATATCGTATGGGTTACAAAAACAGATATGCAACCGGTGTGACGGCCTTTCAGTGGAACAAAGATATTTATCAGGTCTATGACCGGAATGGTGTACTCCTTTGTGATGCTGATTTTAAGGATGGAAAAGTACAGAATGGGTATGCGGTTCTGAAAGCAGAAGATTATGAGGACGAACAATGGGATTTATATCGAAAGGGAACCTGGAAAGAGGGCGAATTTGTCGACGGAACGTTACAATATCTCTATAAAAAAAAGTGCAAGTAGTAAGTGGATATTGCTTTTTATAAAAAAAAGAGAATTCGACGTAAATGTCTTGCAAATTGGATGTTAAAATTATATTATTAGTAATACATGAAACCTATTAATATTTCATTTGGAGGATAATACTTATGTTTACAAAGTTAACAGAACAGTTAAAAGCCAATCCACGTACCATTGTTTTTACAGAGGGTACGGATCCGAGAATCCAGGAAGCTGCTGACAAGTTGACAAATGCCGGAATTCTTAACGTTATTCTTCTGGGGGAGAAGAATGAAGTAGAGAAAGCAGCACAAGAAGGTGGATTTAAAATTGATAAGTGCCAGATTCTCAATCCGGAGACTTATGAAGAGATGGAACCAATGGTTGAGGAGATGGTTAAACTCCGTAAAGGCAAAATGACACCGGAACAGGTTCGCGATGCATTATCCAAAGGCAATTATTTCGGAACCATGCTTGTTAAGATGGGGAAAGCTGATTGCCTTTTAGGTGGTGCTACATATTCAACAGCAGATACCGTACGTCCTGCACTTCAGCTGATTAAGACAAAACCGGGCAATAAGATTGTAAGCTCCTGCTTCATCATGGTTAAGGGAGACGAGAAACTGGCAATGGGTGATTGTGCGATCAATATTGATCCGACAGAAGATGATCTGGCAGAAATCGCCATCGAGTCAGCGAAGACAGCTAAGATCTTCGGTATTGATCCAAAGGTAGCCATGTTATCTTATTCTACTCTCGGTTCCGGTAAAGGAGAGTCTGTTACAAAGATGGCAAATGCTACAGCAAAAGTCAGAGAGATGGCACCGGATATCGCAATTGACGGAGAGATCCAGTTTGATGCTGCCGTATCTCCGGTTGTTGCCCAGGTAAAATGTCAGGGTTCACCGGTTGCAGGTCAGGCAAATACCTTTATTTTCCCTGATATCAACTCTGGTAATATTGGATACAAAATTGCAGCCCGTCTTGGCGGATACGAAGCAATAGGACCTGTTTTACAGGGACTCAATGCACCGATCAACGATTTAAGTCGTGGATGTAATGCAGATGAAGTGTACAAAATGGCACTTGTAACTGCTGCATTAAGCTAATTGTATATTTGTTGAATTTTTTTTAAAATATCATCTTTTCTTTATGCAGATTGTTTGTTATAATTATAACGGAACTTCGGGAATGAGTTTCCGAAAGGTGTCAATCTATTTAAAGGAAGGATGGTATTTTTATTATGGCAAACATTATTATCAGCCCGTCAAAGTATGTTCAGGGTAAAGGAGAACTTGCGAACATTGCAGAGTATGCGGTTAAATTAGGAAAAAAACCTTTTATTTTAATCAGCGCATCAGGAATTAAACGTGTTGGAGATATCATCAAAGATAGTTTTAAAGATACAGACAGTGATCTTGTTTTTGAAGAGTTCCACGGAGAATGTTCCAAAAACGAGATCAATCGTCTTTTAGAGGCAGTGAAAGCCAATGGATGCGATCTTGTAATCGGTGTTGGTGGTGGAAAGATTTTTGATACCGCAAAAGCTGTTGCATATTATGCAGAAACTCCGGTTATCATCTGTCCTACGATCGCAGCAACAGATGCTCCTTGTTCTGCACTTACTGTAGTTTATACAGATGATGGAGTATTTGAAGAGTACTTATGGCTGCCGGCTAACCCTAATGTTGTTCTTGTGGATTCTGACATTGTTGCAAAAGCACCTGCAAGACTTTTGGTTTCCGGTATGGGTGATGCTCTGGCAACTTATTTTGAAGCTAAGGCATGTCAGGCAACAAACGCAACAAGCTGTGCAGGCGGAAAGATCACAACAGCAGCGATCACATTGGCAAAAGCTTGTTATGACACTCTGATTGAAGAAGGTGTGAAAGCGAAACTTGCTGTAGAACAGAATGTATGTACAACTGCAGTAGAAAAGATTATCGAAGCAAATACACTGTTATCCGGTATTGGATTTGAAAGTGGCGGACTTGCAGGAGCTCATGCTATCCATAATGGTCTTACCTGCATCAAAGATTGTCATCATTTATATCATGGTGAGAAAGTTGCTTTCGGTACACTGACTCAGCTGATTCTTGAAAATGCAGACGAAGACCTTCTCGATGAAGTGATTTCCTTCTGTATGGAAGTAGGACTTCCTACCACATTCGCAGATCTTGGAATCGAGAATCCGGATAAAGACGCTTTGATGGAAGCAGCAACTTTGGCATCTGTTGAAGGTGAGACTATTCATAATGAACCTTTGGATGTTACCGCTGAAAAAGTTTATGCAGCTATGGTTGCAGCAGATGCTCTGGGAAGATATTACAAAGGATTATAAAATCTTTATTCCCTGTTATTCTGGCTGAATACAATATAATAATATGACTTAAATTAGGGGCTGTCGCACTTATGAAGCGACAGTCCCTTTCTTTTGGCATTGGATGTGGCGTAAATCATTTGTTAGACTGGCAATAAGAGGCGGCATCGTAACAGCAGGTCCAGTAAGTACTGCCTGTCATATAATAAGATTTCGCAACCTTACCAAGGGTGGAAGATGCATGAATGTAATAATTATTTCCTATATAGATGGCGGCGTGGTTGGATCCGTCCTGAATTCGCATCATAATATCCCCTGGCTGGAGAGCAGATAACGGTTTCTTATATGCGCTGAGTCGTTTGATCTGCTGATCTGTGGTCACCCCGATATTGACGCCGGAGGCATTTAAAAAGATATCTCGCATCAGGCTGGAGCAATCGGCATATCCCGGAAGATTACGATTCGTTTGGCTGTATTTATCTCCGATTCGTGCGGTTGCTGCAGAAATCGCTCTGCTCCGAATGGTATCTGTGGAAATATTACCCGAAGAAGTTGTTGTTGTAGAAGAACCGGATTGCGTAGAACCAGAAGAAGAACTTTTTGATGTACTGCTCGTTTTTTTGATTGATATCAGAGGTTTGCTGATGTACGAAGTTTTATTATGGTAGCTGACTTTCATCCATTTTCCGACACGCCCTGTACATTTCAGTCTGGTATTTCTTGGAAGTACAGCGCGGACGCGATAATTTGTTCCGGGACCGGTGCGTAGATTCACTCCGTCGGCTGCGACATAAATGTATTTATATAATGTTTTCAGATAAATAGATTTTATGTAATATTTTTTTGACTGAATTTTGACGACACTCCATGATCCCATGGTTCCGATTTTTGTGACATGTTTTCCCTTGCTCAGTGTCATTTTTACCGGGTATCCGAGTCCTGGCCCAGATCTGACATTGACACGGGTTCTTGTGCTGCATACAGCTTTGGCAGTGGCATGATATACTGCTGTGGCATTGGAATCTTTTGTACAAAAAGAGAACATAAAAACAGCAGTCAAAATAAAAAAGAGAGAACGACCAATATGTTTTTTCATTGCAATGTATCTCCTTATCCAAGAATATAATTTAAAGTGTACCACAAATTCAGCAAAAGAGGAGATTTTTTTAAAAAATGTTATAATATATCCAAATGAAAAATTGTACGGTTTTTCAGGGAGGAGAGAAAGATTTCAGAAGAATTGGAATGAGATGGAATATCAGATTTAACACAAAGCTGTTTTGTGTGGTAAGATAAAAAGAGAAAGGCGACCTTTTGTTTGGATATTGAATCGATGATTCCAAAGAAAAGAGGACTTTCTCTTTTTTATGTGTGTATTTTTTAGCTGTATTCCAGTCGGATCGTACTGCCATTTTGACTGATATCCGATGGTGAGACGATTAATTTTACGGGAACTCTTGCCTGAATCGCTTCCACATGGGTGATGATACCAATGCTTCGTCTCTGGTTTTGTAATCGTTCCAGACTGGTCATGACTACATCAAGAAGATCATCATCCAGACTGCCAAATCCCTCATCCAGAAAGAAAAGCTCCAGGGGAGCGGTTCCGTTTAACTGGATGACAGAGGATAAAGCCAGAGCCAGGGAGAGCGAGGTGATAAAAGTTTCTCCTCCGGAAAGAGTATCACAGGGACGAAGGATTCCTCCGTTTTTGTTATCCCGAATGATAAATTCTGTGGCTTCATTGACTTCCAGTGCATAATTACCGTTGGAAATCGAATAGAGAATGGAAGAAGCCTCGGAGGCAATATATTTCAGACGGGATTGGGCGACATATTCCACAAAAGCATTTCCTTTGAAAAGCTGTTCCAGTTGACGAATCAATCCCCTTTTATGAATCGCAGCATCCTGTTCTTTCTGTAATTTTTCTTTTTGGGCTAATTGGGTCCGGCAGAGTTCTTCCTGATGACTGAGAAGGATTTCTTCTTTGCGTTTTCTCTCGTATTGCTGTTGAAGGTCATGATAATGTTCTTTTTCTTTTTGCCATTCATCGGTCGTGATTGACCGGTCAGCACGTTTGCCATCCAAATATTCCAGACGATCTTTGGTCTGTCTTAAAGCGTTTTGAAAATTTTCCAGATAAAAAGTTTCTTCTGCGATTTCTTTCTCGGAACGATAAAGATTATTCAGATCTGTATCCGGATCAAATTGCTGTTTCTCTAATTCTGACTGCAGTCGTTCTGCTGCCTCCTGTTCAAAAGAAGCACAGCTTTTTTCCCGGCTGTCAGCTGCTGATACCTGTTCTTTTTTTTGTAATAGAAGCTGGCTGTATTTTTGATATTGGTCATCCAGTTGTTTTTTTCTTTCTTCCAAAGAAGACTTTTCTGCCTGTAGCTGGATGAGAAGGCTGGAATAATCCGCATTTTGGGGAAGATCAGCCGGTATTTTCTCCCATTGTTCTTTAATAAATGTTTCATGATTTCTCATATCACTGCTCAGAGAAGAAATCTGTTGGGATATTTTTAAAATCGTTTCTGATATGATTTGATATTCGGCATCATTTTTATCCAGCTCCTGTCTGAGCTCCTTTATTTTCAGCTGGAGTTTTTTGTGTTCTTCTTCCTGTTTTTGCTTATCATTAAGAGCCAGGCTGAAATTATCAATCTGCAACTGATTCCGAAGTTCCATAATGTGTTGTGCGGAATTTTGTAAAAGTGCATATTCTTCGTTTAAATGTTGTTTTTCTTCTGATAAAGCTTCTGTTCTTTGAAGAAACGCACCTCTTGCAGAAGCATATTGTGAAACGGCCTTCTGAATGTTCTGATAAAGGGTATCTGCCTTTGGTGTTTCGGAAGTAGAAAGAACCGAATCCTGGTGTGGGAGTACCGGGCAGAAGGTTTCTTCCTGGAAACAAGGAATCAGATGGAGCGAGGTTTTAAGAAGCGAGTTATCCTGATCCAGTTGGTTTTGTTGAAGAAGAAGCTGTTTTTCTTCATTTTCCAGAGCGTCCAGTCGTTCTCGTTTCTTTTGAAGGGATTTCCCGAAGGAAGAATCCTTTCCTAAAGCAGGATCTTGATGTCCTGGCAGATTGTGATGAATGGAACCACAAACCGGGCAAGGAATTCCTTCCTGTAATTGGTTTCGTAAGGAAGAAGCCATATTTTCATTTTGAAGGTTTTCAATTTCCACGGAGATTTGCTGGCGTGTAGTCTGCAGATTTGCTATCTGTTGGTGTGTTCGTTTCATTTTTTCGGTTAAATTCTGTTGTAAGGTCGTAGCCTGTCCGGAAAGCATGTACAGATTGGTACAGAGTTGTTCCAGCTGTGTTTGGTCCTTACGCAGTTGTTTTTGCTTTTCGGAGAAACGTTGATGATTGATTTCATAGACTCTGCGTTTCTCCCGATAAGTTTCTTCCAGAATATGGCCTTTTTCCAAAGCGTGAAGTTGATCAGGTGGAATCTGGAGTTGTTCAGCTTGCGTTTCCAGGCGGGAAATGTCCTGGCGGCAGCGGTTTCCTGTTTCAAGAATAGCATTCTGTTTCGTTTTGTTTGTTTCGAGAAGAATGTTTTGTTCTTCCAGCGATTTTTTTAATAGCTCCTTTTTATCATTCCAGCTTCGAATGGCAGTCATCTGATTGATGGCAGTTTGGAGTTTCCCTTCCATTGCAACGTAGTAGGGAAATTTGTTGGTATATTCTTGTTGAAGTTTTTCTTTCTCCGCTTCCAATTGCTGATATTTTGAGTAAAATTGAGTGAGATCATCGCGGGATTCTTTCAGAAGATGGGAAGCCTGAAGATGATCATGGGAAGCTTTTTTTGCCTGTTCAGCAAAAGGTCGAATCTGGTTGGCTTTTTTACTGAGTTCTACCTGTTGCTCTCTTTTTTGTACGGATGGTAATTCTTTCAGGGAATCTTCCAGTGATTTTTTTAATGGTTCGTATTCCAGAAGAAGATTGTGGAGTTCATCCGCATCTTTAAAAGAAGCTTCTGCTTTTTGTAATTCGACAGTCAGTTTTTCATTTTCTTTTGCAGCAGCATTTAACTGATTCGTCAGTTGTTGCAGTTGTTCAGGTGAAATTTCTTCAAATAAGTTTAATTGACCCTCCAGTTTGCTTAATAGAAGATCTTGTTTTTGTCTGGTGGCAGCAATCTTTTGTGTTAGTTCCAGCCCATATTGTTCCAGATGAAAAATTCGCTGAAGCATATTTCTTCGATCAGCGTTTTTTAATTTCAGAAATTCGCTGAACTGTCCCTGTGGAAGTACTACCGTTCTCATGAAATCATCACTGGTTAATCCCAGGAGTCGAACACACTCCTGCGTAACTTCGGTAGGGCGATCTGCCAGCACGACAGGAGCTTCTTCGGTGATTTCCAAAAGCCGCCCGCTGATGTTTCGTACAGTCGCATTCTCATTTTCACCATGATAGCGGAAGGAACGTTCCACAAGATACCGATGAGTTTCTGTTGTGGTGATTGAGAATAAGAAAGAGATTGCAGCAGTTTTTTCATTTATATTAATAAAATTTTTAGTGGAGCGGGGTAATCTGGCATACAATGCCAGCGTAATGGCATCTAAAATACTGGATTTACCGCTGCCGGTGGGACCAAAGATTCCAAATAGTCCGGCAGAAGTTAATTTTTCAAAATCAATGACCTGCTCTGTTCGGTAACTGTTGATTCCACGCAGTGTTAATTTTAATGGTTTCATTGTCTGTCATCCTTTCGTAAGCTTTATGGATGTTCGTTGACGATTTCCATGAGTAATTCCAGAGTTTCTTCTTCCATATCGACATGAAATTTTCTGCGGTAAAAATCTTTCACAAGGACATCAAAAGGCTGTTCTTCCGGCTCATGCAATCCGGGAGAATTCTCTGTCGAATCCGGAAAAATGGGACGGATTGATAAAATATCTGCCTTGCGTTTTTTCATCGCTTTGATATCTTCCTCGTGAATATAGTGATCTGTTTTGATTTCCATATACACCCAACAGTCCCGATTTTTATTTTCCTCGCATCGACTGAGAGCTTCTTCGACATTTTCGCATTTCCAGATTTCGATGGGTTTATAGATAGGAAGAGGAATTTCTTTGATCTCGCAGGGAAGACCCGGATGGACATTAATGGAGAGAATCTGATTCTCAAAAGATATTTCCCGCTGATTATAATGCAGGGGAGAACCGCTGTAACGGGCTCTGGCACATTCGGGTACTTTTTGTGGTTTATGAACATGCCCAAGAGCGATATAATCAGCATTTTCCGGAAATACTTCGCTTCCGACCAGATAGCTTCCTCCCAGTTGAATACTTCGTTCCGAACCATCTTCCATGCTGTTCATGACAAAAAGATGGCTGATGATCAGATGAACTGCATCCGGTTTAAAATGTTCGGACAACTGGGCAAAAAGAGTATGAATCCGCTGTCCGTAGCTTTCCGCTTTCTGACTGTCTTCCTGAGTTTCATCAAGATATATTTCTGCCAGTCGTTTTTCACTTGGAAAAGGCACCAGAAGAAGATCTGCTTTCTCTCCATGAATAACTGCGTGAATGTAGCCGGGACCACTTTCTGTGATGACATTCTGGCCATATTGTCCGGTTGGGATTATTGTGTTGGGAGTTCCCGCCATGACAATGCCGTGATCTCTTGCCAGAGGGCCGGAGGCAGTCAGTCGTTCCGGAGCATCGTGATTGCCGGAAATAATCACGGTCATACAGGCTCCATCCCTGGATAATTGTTTTAATGTATCATAAAATAACTGTTCGGCCATGGCCGGAGGATTATAACTGTCATAAATGTCGCCGGCAATGAGGATAAGGTCAGCCTCCTCCTGCTCACAAATCCGGACAAAATCTTTTAAAAATAGTTCCTGTTCCGGAAGGCGGCTGTGTCCCTCGATGTTTTTTCCCAGATGCCAGTCCGCAGTGTGTATTATTTTCATGAAATAGTTCCTTTCCTTGGATCATGTTCTATCCTTTTATTCTGCTATCATCATATAATACCCTCATTTTTTTTGCAAGGAATCCCTTTTTTTAGAGTACAGTTTGTAAAGTCTATTTTTCTGTGATATGATTCTAAAGGATTTGCTGATGATATAAAGGAGAAATGAAAAGATGGAATATGTATTGGATATTACAACGGATGTCTTCGAAAATATAAAAGAACATCGGACTCTGCATCTCACAGTGCCTGCTGTGATAGAAGGAAATGAGATTCATAAATACGATACGTTAAAGTTATATCATCCCGGTGAGGAAGTGGAAGCTTTGCGAATTGAAATTGTGGATATCATGGAGAAAAGTATCTGTGAAGAGGCCGAACAGGGGCAGATGTCTGTTGATACTGATGAAAAAAATGTAGTTGTCGAATTTCAACTGTTGGAATGGATGTTTCAGATGGAAACGGAATTGGATGATCTGCTTAGAGAAGAGAAAAAATGGGAGGGATTGTTATGAGAGAAGATGTTATGAGAAAGACGGGAGTGGTCTGGTTTTGCGCCCTGATCTGCTGCCTGCTGTGGGGGAGTGCTTTTCCTTGTGTAAAGATTGGATATCAGTTATTTGAAATCGGGGCTTCGGATTCGGTTTCTCAGATTATGTTCGCGGGAATTCGATTTTTTATCGCGGGAGTATTGACCCTGGTCTTTGGAAGCATTCTTCAGAGAAAGATGTTGATACCCAAAAAACAGGATATTCCATCCATTTTAAAACTGTCAGTGTTCCAGACGATCTTGCAATATTTCTTTTTCTACATTGGACTTGCACATACAACGGGAGTGAAATCATCCATTATTGTTGCAGCTAATGTATTTATTGCTATTTTGATTGCGAGCCTGATTTTTCATCAGGAAGAACTGACAAAGCAGAAAATGATTGGATGTCTGATCGGATTTGCCGGAGTGGTTCTGATTAATACCGGAAGCGGAGGGATCAACATGCAGTTCCAGTGGAATGGAGAGCTGTTTATTTTGTTATCAACGGTGGCTTATGCACTGGCTTCTGTCTTTATCAAACGCTATTCTGTAAAAATTGACCCGGTACTTTTGAGTGGCTGGCAGTTTTGTGCAGGAGGGCTTGTTATGGCTGTTGCAGGAAAAGCCTTGGGAGGTAATCTGGTATTTTCCGGTGGAAAGAGTGCAGTGTTGCTCCTTTATCTTGCCATTATTTCTTCCGTAGCTTTTACGCTGTGGGGAATTTTATTGAAATATAATCCGGTTTCCAGAGTGACGGTGTTTGGTTTTATGAATCCGGTGTTTGGGGTGATATTATCCGCAGTTTTATTGAAAGAAAATGGCCAGGCCTTTTCTTTGCGAGGCCTGACCTCTCTGGTGTTAGTATGTGTTGGAATCTATCTGGTTAACAGGTGCGGTTCTTCTTCAAAAGCATAAATAAATAAGAATAACGGGTGGTTTCAGCCATACTGCAGTCGAGGTCGTTTAAGATGGCCTCGATTTTTTTTAAGGCATCTTCCCGTTCAGCCTCCGTTTCCACGATGATTTCCAGTTCCAGAAATGCCCCGAGCTTTTCTACCTGATCGACACAGGCAGTGATTGTATCGAGATGGTAATACTGCCGAAGCTTTACGACAGGAGATAATTTATGATAACCGAGAGAATATAATATCTGACAGCAGATATCGCTGTCTCCAACAGTGGTTTCCAGTTCTTTACGGGTCATGGAAACCGTGTCGAGTTTCGGTCCTTTATAAGTCAGGCGGGTGGTAGAGGATACCTGGGTGAAATTCTCACTTTCCCGAATGCGAAGGGCTTCGTCGGTTTTCATAAAATCGTGAAAATCACTGGTAAAATAGCTGTCAGATTCCCGGATGAGATCTCCGGGTGTAAATCCAAGGTCAATTAAGCCATGCTCAATGGCAGAACGTCTATGTATGGGTAATTTTATTTCTACTTCGATCATAATGTACTGTCTCCTGATTCTTTCTTGTTGATATCCTGTGTCGATAAAGCCAGATCGGGGAAAAATTCCTCAATAATATCGCAAGCATCTTCCACCATTTTTAAACATGGTCTGGACTTATAATATTCCTTCGTCCTTTCCGAAGGTGCGGCAGATTTTTCTGCTTGTCGAAGTCCCAGCAGCGTCTGGCATGTGATGGAGCCGTTTCTTAATCGAAACTGATCTGCCATGGAACGAACCGTTTCATAATTATGCTGTTTGCCTTCTCTGTCATCTCCGCGGACGGTGCCGGTTTTCAGTCCTGCAATGAAAAACATACCACAGACTGCGCCGCAGGTCTTTCGCATTCGTCCGATTCCTGCGCCGAAAGATGCCGAGAGACGGAGCATAGTTTCTGCGTCAATGCCAAAAGCATCGGCATAAGCGGTGGCTACAGACTGAGAGCAGTTAAATCCATCTAAAAATAATTGTCTTGCTTTTTCTTTTCTTACAGACATATTGTCTCCTTTTTGTTGTTTTTTTCTATAGTATAGCATAGTTTTTGGTAATTTCTCAGATTCCATGATTAAATTTTCACAGATTTATGATAAAATAAAACAATCAAATAGAGTTGTAATAGAATAAAGAATACCCGGATTTACCAGCGGCAAAAGAAAAATAAATATAGGAGGAAAGAAATGAAAGGTCAGAAACTTTACAGATTTATGGTATATTTTTTGATGGCGGTTTGTGTGCTCGGATGTGTGGGCGCTTTTTTGCTCATGGCAAATTCCATCATTATACCGGCGTGTATTTTTATCGTCATTGTATTGGGGGTACAGGTTATCGTTTTGTGGCTCCTTCGAAAGGATGGTAATGCTTACAGAAAGAAAGTCAGGAAAGCGAAAGAAAAGAATCAACTGCTGTTGTCCGTGATTCCTGAATTATTTACCGAAGAATATTTGGATGAAGACAGGATCAGTATTGATGGAGATCCGGATGGGAATTTTGGGATAGAGAAAGGGAAGATTGAAAAACAATTGTTTCTTGACCGGATACTCCCAGAACATCTGGAAAAATATCAGATGGCATACCGTCAGGTCAGTGCCGGAGCTGACATTGCATCAGCCAATATTCGATGGAAAGATGTGGATGGAGAGTATATCTGGTGTGAATATCACATGACACCGGTCCGCACCGGAGATAATAAAGTGAAGAAGATTATTGGGGTTCTGGTAAACACGGACCGTAAATTAAAAGGAGAGCTGAAGAATCAGCAGATTTTTAAGTCATTGAAGAAAATATATTCCCGGGTTATTTTCTGGAATCTGGATACTGATTATTATGAATATATTCAGAGGGATGATCTGGTATATTATAACTATAATAAATCGGGAGATTTTCAAAAAATTAATCAAAATTATATTGAGGAATATGTTCAGGAAGAAGACAGAGCGAGGTTGCAGAAAGTGCTCAGCCCGGAATATCTGAAAGAACATCTGACGGAAACAAGTCCGAGCGTCCTGATAGAATATCGGAAAAATATGACACACGAAGAGAAAGAAGAATGGGAAGTGATGGAAGCGGTACTTCTCACTCTTGGGGATGGACAACCGACAGAAGTGCTTTTGACAGTAAGAGATAAAAAAGAAGCGGAAATTGTGGCATTTTGATGTGTTGTCTCTCGGATTGTCGGAAAATTACGGCAAAATGTCAGGTTGCGTTTGTTATTGTCTTATTGTATACTTTTAAGAAGAATGATTAATTTATGTTTAAAATTTAAGGAGGACTCCCAATGGAGATGATTTCAATTGAAAAAGAACTGAAAGAGAATTCTTATCCTGGAAGAGGAATTATTGTCGGTAGATCATCAGATGGAACAAAGGCGGTGACTGCATATTTTATTATGGGTCGAAGTTCCAACAGCCGCAATCGTGTTTTTGTGGAAGATGGAGAGGGAATTCGCACCCAGGCTTTTGATCCTTCCAAATTAGAAGATCCGAGTCTGATCATTTATGCACCTGTTCGTGTACTCGGTAACAAAACTATTGTGACTAACGGAGATCAGACGGATACGATTTATGAATGCATGGATAAACAGATGACTTTTGAGCAGGCGTTAAGAACCCGTGAGTTCGAACCGGATGCTCCGAATTATACTCCTCGTATTTCTGCAGTCCTTCATGTGGAGAATGGCACCTATAATTATGCCATGTCTATTTTAAAGAGTAATAATGGTAATCCGGAAAGCTGCAATCGTTATACTTTCGCTTATAACAATTGTCCTGCTGGAGAAGGACATTTTATCTCTACTTATAAACATGATGGAAATCCACTTCCAAGTTTTGAGGGAGAACCAAAACTCCTTGAAATTCCTGACGATATGGATGCTTTTGCTGATCTTCTCTGGGAGAGCCTTAATGAAGAGAATAAAGTATCTTTATTTGTTCGTTACATTGATATTAAAACAGGAGTTTACAAAACAAGAATCATCAACAAGAATGCATAGGAGATCATATAGATTATGAAAGAATTAGAATTAAAATATGGATGTAATCCAAATCAGAAACCATCCCGCATTTATATGGAAGAGGGAGAATTGCCTATTCAGGTGTTAAATGGAAAACCGGGTTATATTAACTTCCTGGATGCTTTCAATGGCTGGCAGCTGGTCAGTGAATTAAAGAAGGCGACAGGACTCCCGGCAGCAACATCTTTTAAGCATGTTTCCCCTGCCGGAGCAGCGGTTGGTTTACCATTATCCGATACATTGGCTAAGATTTACTGGGTGGATGATCTGGGAGAGTTATCTCCATTAGCATGTGCCTATGCAAGAGCAAGAGGTGCTGACCGTATGTCTTCTTATGGAGATTTCATCTCTTTATCTGATGTTTGTGATGTACCTACAGCAAATATGATCAAACGCGAGGTTTCCGACGGTGTGATTGCTCCGGGATATGAGCCGGAAGCTCTTGAGATTCTCAAATCCAAAAAGAGAGGAAACTATAACATCATCCAGATTGATCCGGATTATGTACCTGCTCCAATTGAGAGAAAACAGGTATTTGGAATTACTTTTGAACAGGGAAGAAATGAACTGAATATTGATGATGCTTTCTTCTCCAATATTGTGACAGAGAACAAAGCCATGACCGATCAAGCTAAGATTGATCTTGCCATCTCTATGATTACATTAAAATATACCCAGTCCAACTCCGTATGTTATGTAAAAGACGGACAGGCAATCGGTATCGGTGCAGGACAGCAGTCCCGTATTCACTGTACCCGCCTTGCAGGTCAGAAGGCAGATAACTGGTGGCTCCGTCAGTCCCCACAGGTAATGGGACTTCAGTTTAAGGATGAGATCCGTCGTGCAGATCGTGACAATGCCATCGATATTTATATGGGGGACGAATACATGGATGTGCTGGCTGACGGTGCGTGGGAGAACATTTTCAAGGTAAAACCGGAAGTGTTCACAAGAGAAGCCAAAAGAGAGTGGCTTGATAAGCTGACAGATGTGGCACTCGGCTCCGATGCTTTCTTCCCATTTGGTGACAACATTGAGAGAGCTCATAAGAGTGGTGTTAAATTTGTGGCACAGCCAGGTGGATCAATCCGTGATGATAATGTCATTGATACCTGTAACAAATATGACATGGTAATGGCATTTACAGGACTTCGTTTGTTCCACCACTAAAAGATAATATAACTGCGCAGCATTTTGGAGGTTGGCTCTGAACGGTTACAAGAAATTAATATAAATAAAAGAAATCCGCTGGCGAAAGATGGACATTCGGGCAATTGCCGATTCTTTTCGTCAGCGTTTTTTATATTTCGAAAATTGTGATCCTATCTTAGAAATTGTGTTATTTGTTTTTTATCAAAGGATTCGCGATTGAATGTACAGGAGGAAGTATGGATAAAATATCATGTAGAACAGAATACTTGGAAGCTACAGTATCTGTAGAAGAATATATGGAAAAATGTGTGGATGTTCTGACTTTTCTGGAATACTGTAAAAATTGTGGAAATTACGAGAAAATATGGTCCTGTCCACCTTATAATTTTCAGCCGGAAGATTATTGGAAGAAATATAAGACTTTTCGTATAGTGGGAATGAAAATATTTCTGCCAGAAGAATTATTAGAAGGAACGTATGAAGACAAAGAGAGAGATCAACTTTTACAGAAAGTGATTTTCCCGTATAAAAAAGAATTGGATCAAAAACTGTTATCTCTGGAAGAAGAAGTTCCCGGTAGTATTTCCTTAAGTGGCGGTTCCTGCCTGCAATGTGCCCAGGGAACCTGTACCCGTCCTTGCGGAGAATCTTGTCGCCAGCCAGACAAAATGCGATATTCCATCGAATCTCTGGGAGGAAATGTGGGACTGACCGTTCGTAAATATCTTCATGAGGAGCTTTTGTGGATGGAAGAAGGAAAACTCCCGGAATATTTTATTCTGGTAGGGGGATTGTTAATTTAGTAAAGGAGCAATATTATATTCTGGGAAAGAGTAGAAAAAGGGGATTCCTGATTATTAATAAATGGAATCCCCTTCTTTTTTAGATATATAATCTTTCTATTTCTGCAAAGAATCCCGGATAGGATACATCGACACAATCGCTATCAAGGATCCGAGTCTCGCCATCGGCATTGATTCCCGCAACGGAGAAAGTCATAGCAATTCGATGGTCAAGAGAGCATTCAATGTCAGCACCGTGAAGAGCAGGTATCTGTTCTTTCCCAAAAGTGCTGTTGACGATAAATCCGTCATCGGTCGGAATCACGTCGGCTCCCATTGCTTTCAGATTTCTGCTGACAATCTCAATACGGTCAGACTCTTTTACGCGGAGTTCATGAGCATCCCGGATGATGGTTTCTCCTTTTGCAAAGCATGCCATCAATGCGATGACCGGAAGCTCATCAATGAGGGTTGGGATAATGTCTCCCTCAATAGCCGTTCCGTTTAATTCGGAAGAACGTACCAGAAGATCTGCTACTGGTTCGCCGCCTTCTTCTCGTTCATTTACCAATGTAATATTGGCTCCCATGGCTTTACATACGTTAAGAATACCGGCTCTGGTTGGATTGATTCCGACATTTTGAATGAGAATCTCGGAATCAGGGGTGATTAATCCGGCAACAATGAAAAATGCAGCGGAAGAAATATCTCCCGGAACTTCAATATGCTGTGCGTGTAAAGTCTCCGGCGGAGTGATGGTGCAGGTGCATCCCTCAGAACGGATGTCAGCACCGAAGGAGCGAAGCATTCGTTCTGTGTGATCTCTGGAAAGAGCCGGTTCCGTCACGCTGGTCTCACCGTCGGCATAAAGACCGGCGAGAAGGACACAGGATTTTACCTGAGCAGAGGCCACAGGAGAATTATAACGAATGGCTTTCAATGGTTTTCCTTTAATAACCAGAGGAGCACAGCCATTTTCTTTACAACTTTCAATATCAGCTCCCATCATATGAAGGGGGGTCATAATTCGTTTCATCGGACGGGTATTTAAAGAGGCGTCGCCACTCAGCACCGATGGAAAAGTCTGACCGGCAAGAATACCGGAAATCAGTCGGGTTGTGGTACCGCTGTTACCCACATCCAGAATCTGGATGGATTCAGACAGCCCGTGAAGTCCTTTTCCGTGGACGCAAATCGTGTCGTCGATTTCTTCAATGGTGATTCCCATCCGGCGAAAACAGTCAATGGTAGAAAGACAATCGGCGCCTTTCAGAAAACCGTGGACGGTTGTGGTACCTTCCGCAAGGGCTCCGAACATGATGGCACGATGGCTTATCGATTTGTCACCGGGAACGGTGAGGGTTCCCTTTAAAGCAGTTTTTTTTGTTAAAGTTTTCATATATAAACATCCTTTTGCTGATTATCTTAAATGTACCGTGTAGTTTCTCTCACGCAATACCTCAGCAGCCTTTGTACAGGATTCTTCGTCATATAATATAATTTCCAGTACACCTTCTTCGAATTCACGATTGTGAACGATGCCGATGTTCTTGATGCTGATATTATTGAAGGCCAGCTGAGAGGCAGCGGTGGCGATGGTTCCCGGTTCATCGGGAATATCAATGTACAATTTATGAACTTTGGTGAAGAGCCCTACGGAATGATCCGGAACCGAATCCCGGTATTCACCGGCAGTCTTGAAATAATCATTCACAAAACTGCCGTTATGTTCTTCCAGTTCTTTAATGACTAATTGCAGATCTTCAACCATATCTTTTAAGAGTTTCTGTATATTTTCCGAATTATTCAGACAAATCTGTTCCCACATGACCGGTGAGGAGGAGGCGATTCTTGTAATATCCTTGAACCCTCCGGCAGCCAGCTGCTTGAGCATCCCGTTGTTATGATCGGATTTTCGTACCAGATGTACCAGCTCCGCAGCGATTATGTGAGGAACATGGCTGATGGATGCAGTGATATAATCATGTTCATCCGGTTTTAACGTAACAGCCAGGGCTCCTAATCCCTGCACGAAAGAAGAAAATCGTGCGGTAAGGTGAAATTGGGTATTATGGCTTGGAGTCAGGAAATAGTAAGCATTTTCCAGAAGATGATCATTGGAATTAGCGTAACCTGTCTTCTCGGAGCCGACCATCGGGTGACCGCCGATAAACTGTGCTTCCATATTCAGTTCTTTCACTGCCTGCTGCATTGGACCTTTTACACTTCCAACATCTGTAATCAGACATTGGTCGGAAACCATTTCCTTTAATTTATTTAAATATTCTATATTAATGGAAACCGGCGCACATAAAAAAATCATATCGCAGGCGGCAAAACGGGAATCAAGTTCATCAAAAAACTGATTCAGAACGCCTTCGCTGCATGCGAGGTGTCCGGATTCTTTATCAATATCAAAACCGTATAGAATGCTTTCCGGATGAACCCGACGGATGGTCTTCGCAATGGAGCCACCGGTCAGTCCGAGACCGACAAAGCCGACGGTAAAATGTTCTGTGTTCATCATAAAACCTCCATTTAACAACTGTTATTCATTCTACATGGAAAATGATTTTATGTCAACACTTTTCAGCGTTAAAGTGAAGGGCGTACTGTTTTTGCAATTTGCACAGAAAGTTTTGACAAAAACCCCTTGTTTTTTGTACGGTTTTTTAGTAAAATAGTCATGTGATTGATTTCGGATTTGTAAAGTTTTATAGCTATTTCGACAAATTTTACATAGAATTCGTTTCAAACAGTATATTTATAACAACGCGGGAGGAACTGATTATGAACGTATACGCAACCGAGAACATAAGAAACGTCGTTTTACTTGGACATGGTGGCTGTGGTAAGACATCTCTGATTGAGTCTATGGCATTCACCACCGGAATTATTAAACGAGTTAGAACGGTAGCTGAAGGTGGAACTGTAAGTGATTATGACAAGGAAGAGATCAAGAGAAAGTTCTCCATTCAGTCATCAGTCATTCCTCTGGAAGTAGATGGTGTGAAGGTTAATCTGCTGGATACTCCTGGACTTTTCGATTTCTCCGGAGAGATTTACGAAGCGCTCAGTGTGGCAGATGCAGCGGTTATCGTTATCAACGGTAAGTCTGGAGTGGAGATTGGAACCAGAAGAAGTTTTGATTTCTGTGCGAAAAAAGGAATTCCGGTTATCGTATATATTACATGTGTAGAAGATGAGCATGTGGATGTATCCGAGATCATAGATGAGCTTCGTGAAAGCTATGGTAATAAGATTGTACCGTTCCATATGCCAATGAAAGAAGGAACAGAATTTAAAGGTTTCATCAATGCAGTGAAGATGCTCGAGTGTCGTCTCCAGCCAAACGGAACTTATGATGAAGTTGTGGTAGAAGAAGGCGTGAACGATGAATTGGATGATTATCGTCAGCAGTTGATGGAAGGTGTGGCTGAGACCAGCGAAGATCTGATGGAGAAATTCTTCGCAGAAGAACCATTCACAGAAGAAGAGATTAAGGAAGCTATCGTTGGTTCTGTTGCTAAGAGAGATCTTATGCCGGTGATCTGCGGTGCGATCAATACTGATTACGGCGCTAATATTCTTCTTAATGATATGGTAAAATATTTCTCCGCACCGGGTATGGTGAATGAACAGTTTACAGGTGTTAAGGTTAAGACTAATGAGCCGACAACAGCAACTTATGATGTATCCCAGCCGGTAAGTGCTTATGTATTTAAGACAATTGCTGACCCGTTTGTGGGACGTTTCTCTCTGGTTAAGGTGACCGACGGTATTCTTAAAGCAGATTCTTCTATTTACAATGGAAATAAAGATGCTGAGGAACGTATCGGTAAGCTCTACGTTTTAAGAGGAAAAGAGCAGATGGAAGTAAATGCTCTGTATGCCGGTGATATCGGCGCTATTGCAAAATTATCTGTGACAAAGACGGGAGATACCTTATCACCTAAGGCTAATCCTATCGTATTTGAGAAGATGGAGATGCCTCAGCCATACACATTTATGCGTTATGTTGCTAAGACAAAAGGTGATGAAGATAAGATTTCATCCGCATTGAAGAAATTGATGGATGAAGATCTGACATTGAAAGAAGTTAATGATAAGGCAAATCGTCAGATGCTTCTCTATGGTCTGGGTGATCAGCATCTTGAGATTGTAAAGAGCAAGCTGGCTGAGAGATATAAAGTTGAAGTGGAACTGGTTAAACCAAAAGTTGCATTTAAAGAGACCATTCGTGGCAACGTGGAAGTTCGTGGAAAATACAAAAAGCAGTCCGGCGGACATGGACAGTATGGTGATGTTCTCATGCAGTTTGAACCATCCGGAGATCTGGATACACCTTACGTTTTCGATGAGAAGATTTTCGGTGGAGCGGTTCCGAAGAACTACTTTCCTGCTGTTGAAAAAGGTATTGCTGAAAGTTGTCTGAAAGGGCCTCTGGCAGGATATCCTGTTGTTGGTATCAAGGCAACTCTGGTAGATGGATCTTACCATCCTGTTGATTCTTCCGAGATGGCATTTAAGATGGCTGCTATCACCGCATTTAAAAATGGTGTGATGGATGCAAAACCGGTTCTTCTTGAGCCGATCGTTAATCTGAAAGTAGATGTTCTGGATGCGAATACCGGTGATGTAATGGGTGACCTGAACAAACGTCGCGGACGTATTCTGGGTATGAATCCATTACCTGGCGGAAGACAGGAACTGGAAGCAGATATTCCTCTGGCAAGTCTTGTTGGATATTCAACAGATTTGAGATCTATGACTGGCGGAAGCGGAGAATTCTCCTACGAATTCAGCAGATATGAACAGATGCCGGCAGATGCACAGGAAAAAGTGTTGAAAGAAGCACAGGCTGAGAAGGAGAATGAAAAATAAATATGATTGATAAGGCGATTGCATTTGCGACCAAAGCCCATAAAGGGCAGTTGCGAAAAGGGACTCATTTACCGTATATTCTTCATCCGATGGAAGTTGGAATGATTGTGTCACGGATGACAGACGATCAGGAGATAATAGCAGCTGCAGTACTCCACGATACGGTGGAGGATTGCGATGGGGTTTCTCTGGAATTGATTCAGGAAGAATTTGGGGAGAAAGTTGCCCGGATTGTCGCTGCTGAAAGTGAGGACAAGAGTAAGACCTGGATGGAAAGAAAGGCTCATACCATTGATTTTCTGAAACAGGAGAATCTGAAGGATACGAAAATTGTTGCTCTTGGAGATAAATTATCTAATATTCGCTCGTTGTATGGGGACTATAAACGGATCGGAGAGCAGATATGGCAGCGGTTCAACATGAAAGATAAGGAGAAGCAGGGATGGTACTATAAAGGTCTCTGTGATGCCCTGGCAGATCTTGTGGAATTTCCTGAATACCAGGAGTTCTGTGATTTGGTGAATCTGGTGTTTGAAAATGTAATTGCTGAATAATCATAATTGAAATCATTATGGGATTGAGGAGAATATCCTTGTACGACCTTAAGATGGAGTATCAGGGTATTCTCTTTTTTTGTTGATTTTTTTGGGAAATATATTAAAATTAGTTGCAGGATAATTAATAATGTGCTAATATCTTTCCGTGACAGACAAATGTATTTAATACACGTACTTTTATGAGGATTCTTTATGGAAAATGGACATAAATTTTATATGGTAAAGAAGAAAGCGCTTCCTGAAGTACTTTTAAAAGTTGCTGAGGTGAACAATTTGCTTAACAGTGGTCGGGCGCGAACCATACGGGAAGCGATTGACGAAGTGGGCATCAGCCGGAGTTCTTACTATAAATATAAAGATGATATTTTTCCGATTCATGAAAAGATTCAGGGAAAGACCATTACATTTGTTATGGAAATGGAAGATCAGCCAGGTCTGTTGTCCAATGTACTGAAAGTAGTAGCTGAGTGTAAAGCGAATGTATTATCGATTCATCAGAGTATTCCGGTGAATCATATCGCATTGATTACTTTAAGTGTACTTGTTCTTCCGATTACAGATGATGTGACGGAGCTTTTTGAAAAGATCGGAGATGCCAGCGGAATCCATAATCTGAAGATTGTATCCGCTGAGTGATATGATGATTTGTAATGAGAAAATGAGAGAATAATGAGGAGGTCAGCATGATAAACGTAGCAGTTTTAGGTTATGGCACAATTGGTGCCGGAGTAGTTAAGGTACTTCAGACAAACGTAGATAGTATTGAAAAAAGAGTTGGAGAAAGAATTGAGGTAAAGAAGATTCTTGATCTGAGAGAATTTCCTGGCGATCCGAATGAAGACAAGGTGGTTCATGATTATAAAGAGATTCAGGAAGATGAGGATATTCAGATTGTAGTGGAATGTATGGGTGGCGTGGAGCCGGCATGTACTTTTGTACGAACAGCACTCCTCCAGGGAAGAAGCGTTGCGACCTCCAACAAGGAACTGGTGGCCAAACATGGAGCGGAATTAATCGCCATTTCTGAGGAAAATCATTGTAATTTCCTGTTTGAAGCCAGTGTTGGTGGCGGAATCCCAATTATCCGTCCTTTGAATCAGTGCCTTACCGGAGATGTTATTGAGGAAATCAGTGGAATCCTTAATGGTACAACCAACTATATGCTGACAAAGATGGAAGAGGATGGAGTTTCTTTTGATGAGGTTCTGAAAGAAGCACAGGCCAAAGGATATGCAGAACTTCATCCGGAAGCAGATGTGGAAGGTTACGATGCCTGCAGAAAGATTGCGATTCTCACCTCTCTCGCTTTTGGAAAACAGCTTGACTTTGAAGGGATTCATACAGAAGGTATTACCAATATTACAGCAGAAGATTTTCGTTATGCTCAGAAGATGAACAAATCGATTAAGCTACTGGGTAAGAGTTGGACTGACGATGGAAAGTTATATGCTATGGTTTGTCCGATGCTGCTCGATAACAGTCATCCTCTTGCAGGTGTAAAAGATGTATTTAATGCAATCTTTGTGCATGGTAATATGGTAGATGATGTGATGTTTTATGGAAAAGGTGCAGGATCCTTGCCGACTGCCAGTGCTGTCGTTGGTGATGTGGTGGAATGTGCAAGAAATCTTGGGACACATCTTCCGATGATCTGGGAGAAAGATAAATTAACTCTTGATGATTTTGGCAGTTTTGAAAGAAATTATTTTGTTCGTATGCCTGCGGAAACTTCACTAGAAGCTATTGAGAAGGCGTTTGGAGCAGTAGATATGATTCAGGTGGATGGTATTGAAGAAAAAGCCTTTGTGACCGGAATCATGAATGAAAAAGAATATCATAAAGCAGCAGATTCCCTTGGAACTGCAATTAACATGATTCGTTTTAATTAAAAGAGAAGATCGTTTTCCTTTGGGAGGACACACGAAACAAATGTCTGTCATGCAGCCGTTTGTTTTGTGGTTTCTAAGAGAAATTCTGAAAGGACTTAACATTATGAAATACATAGTTGTACTGGGTGATGGAATGGCTGATTATCCCATTGATGAAATCGGCGGCAAAACACCTTTGGAATATGCGAAAACACCAATGATGGATCTGATGGCAGAGAATGCAGAAATAGGTCAGGTTCATACTATCCCGGTGGGAATGAAACCGGGAAGTGATACCGCTAATTTATCAGTAATCGGATATGATCCGAAAAAATATTATACGGGTCGTTCTCCATTAGAAGCACTCAGCATTGGTGTCCCGATGAAAGATACCGATATCGCGATTCGCTGTAATATTGTGACAGTTTCCGATGAAGAACCAGAATACAAAAACAAAAAGATTATTGATCATAGTGCAGGAGAAATTTCTACGGAAGAGGCTGATGAACTGATTCAGGCAGTTCAGAAAGAATTTGGAAATGAAGAGTTTCATTTTTATACAGGAACCAGTTACCGTCATCTCCTGATCTGGGATAAAGGAGAAGTGATTGAGATGACACCACCTCATGATATTCTAACAAAAACCATTGGAAATTATCTTCCTGCAAAAGATGTACTTGCACAAATGATGGAAAAGAGTTATGATATCTTGAACAATCATCCAATTAACATTGCCCGTGAGAAAGCGGGATTGAATAAAGCCAACTCTCTGTGGTTCTGGGGTGCAGGAACCAAACCGGCTCTGTCTGACTTTGAACAAAAGAC
>JAQYIU010000105.1 GCA_028721415.1 Lachnospiraceae bacterium
AAAAGTCATTATGTTAGAAGGCTATACCAAAAGAGAAGCCATTGAGCTGCTGAAGCTTATGGCCCTGCAAGGAAGAAAATAAAAAACCCCGTAAGTGTACCACCACTTACAGGGCTGTATATCTAATATCACGGGGGCGGTGAATATTAGAAAGAATACATATGTATTGTAGCACAGAAGCCCGGCAGAAAGGAAGGACTTTTATGAATGAAGAGATAAAAAAGCTTAGCAGTGATTTATTGGACGTGCTTAGAGAATATAACCCGGAGGAATTATGTGCGATTTGGCAGGAATGGGAGAAAGAATTGGATCATGAAAAGTTTACTCCAAGAGTAAAGGAGTATTGTAAATCTTTGGTTGATGCTGTTCTTATTGAAAAACTGGAAGAAGCGGCGATAATCTGACACATGAGCCGGGTACTGGTGCGCTAACACCAAAGCCCGGCGGCATGATGCAGAGAACAACGAGTTGGCCGGAGAAAAAAAACAATAAACATGTGGGCCCGGCAAAAATGCCGAAACATCTAAGCCGGGTGGCATATGTAAAAATATTAAGCTATGGAGGTGTTGAGATGAGTGAAGAATTAAAAGAAGAATACAGAAATGAAACAATGAGACTCATTAAATTGATCGGCAGTGGAAAACGGCTGCGTAGTCTTTATGTAATCGCTTTGCAAATGGCAGAAAGAGAGGAGAAGGAAAGAGATGAGTGTGAAAATTAAGGTATCATATGAATGTGATTCGGAACTGAACGAAGTAGTTAAGCTTCTTTCTCCGATACTGAAAACAATAAAAAAACAGCCGGCGAATGGGAAATTTAAGAGGGCGTATATTACTGTTGACCATAAAAAGAATAAGCGTTATAATTAATATAACAGATAGAACAAAGTACTGCACTGAGTTGCCATAGTGTAAGCTTATTATGAAGCGTGGGAATGTTTGATAATATTGATTATCGGATGTTTCCGCGCTTTTTCTATCTGTGTAAATTGTCATTGCAAAATATTAAGCCGACAGGCGTAAATAAGGAGAAAAGAAAATGGAAGAAAAAAGCATTGAAATCAATGAAGAATTGATAAATGAAACAGATAAGCCAGAGATAAATAACCAAAATACCGAAGTAGAGCGCTTATTTACCCAAGATGAGGTAAATGAGATTATTCGAAAAAGGTTATTTGACAGGAAAAAGGAACAGGAAAAGAATAGGCGCACTGAGGAGGAATATCAAAAGCGGGAAAATGAGCTTGTTGATCGGGAGAAGGCCGTGGCTTCCAGAGAGACGCGTTTGTCATGTATGGAATACCTGAAAGAAAATAATTATCCGGATGAGTTGCTAGATGTCCTAGATACTTCTGACATTGAAGGGTTTAAGGAGAATGTAGAAAAAATCTCAATAGCCTTTAATAAGTCAGTTAGGAGAATGAACCCATACCCGGAATATAACCCTGAGCCGGCATTGTCGGACAATAAAACCTCTTTTCCTAATTCGAAGCATATTCCTAAGAATTCCGAAGTGCGAAACTGGTAATAACAGAAAGGTGAATAATATATGAGTATGGAATACGTAACAAAGTTTGCCCCGAAAACGGACGAACTTTTTAAGGCAGAGAGTAAAAAATCTTTGCTCACAAATACAGATTACGATTGGACTGGCGCGCATAGCGTAAAAGTGTGGAAGGTAACAACTGCATCAATGAATGATTATGCGCGAAATGTAAATAGCGAAGATCCGGACAGCGTTGCGGGCATTTCAAGATATGGCAAGCTGTTTGATCTTAATTCCCAAACAGAAGAGATGATGTTGAAGAAAGACCGGAGTTTTATTTTTAACATTGATCGTTTAGATCAGGACGAAACAGCCGGGCAGGTCGAGGCGGAGAGCGCGCTCGCAAGGCAGCTTCGCGAGGTAGTAATTCCTGAGGTTGACAAATATGTCTATAATGTCATGGCAGCGGGAGCAGGGAAAAAAGCAAATGCTGTAGCACTAACAAAAGACAATATTTATTCTTATGTCTTAGCAGGCAGCGAATACTTAGATGATAAGGAAGTTCCTGATACTGAGAGAGTACTAGTTGTTACACCTGCATCTTACACATTATTAAAGCAGGCAACTGAGTTTGATTCTACTGATATTGGCGCGGATCTCAAAATAAAAGGCGTTGTGTCCGTGCTGGATGGAATGCAAGTTGTTAAGATTCCGGGAAACAGATTGCCAGACAATTTTGGTTTTATGATTGCTCATCCATCTGCAACAGTTGCACCGACCAAACTTGAAGATTATGGAGTGCACAACGACACGCCATTATCAAGCGGAACCATTGTAACCGGAAGAATTTGTTATGATGCATTTGTTCTGGACAATAAGAAGGATGGAATCTATTATCAGCCAACAGCATAATAAATAATTTTTTAAAGGCGTGGATTTTTTTGTCCATGCCTTTATATTCATGGGGCATCACTCCCCCGACGTGGGCGCGTCCGAGGTTCACGCCATCACTGTGAAAAAAAACACACGGCAATATATTTCATGGAGGAAATAAAGATGAATAATGAGCAGCTTGTGGCTTTAATCCAGGATGGAATTGATACCGCCGACAATATGTTAAAGCTTTGGAAACAAAATCAGGGGATGATCCGGAAACTGGCGAATAAATATAGCACATATGCAGAGCTGGAAGACCTGCAGCAGGAGGGATATATTGGATTATGCAACGCTATTGATGGATATAACCCGGATGAGGGGCCGTTCATAAACTATGCAATCTTATGGATTCGCCAGGCTATGCGCCGGCATATTGAAAATAGCGGTTCCTGTATCCGGATCCCTGTACATATGCGCCAGCGCATACAGGAATATAGAAAAGCACAGCAATTATTCCTCCAGGAATATGGCAGGGAAGCCACAGACATGGAAATGAGGCGGTTTCTGGGATTGTCCAGAAAAGAATATGAATCATTGAAAAATGGCCTTAGAATGGCTAATGTGATTAGCCTGGATGCTCCTCTGGCAAGTGATGAGGACGGAGAAAGCAGCATGATGGATATAATACCGGCAAACTGCAGCTTAGAGGATGCTATCATTGATAAGGTTCAAAATGAGGAACTCGGGGCGGTATTATGGCCAATGGTTGATTCTCTTCCCGCTGATCAGGCTGGACTTATCCGAAAACAATACATTGATAATATGACACTTAATTGCGCCGCTGCCAGTGTTGGGTTAACACCTGGCAGGGCAAGGACTGTGACGTATAAGGCACTGCGTTTCCTCCGGCATCCTAAGAACATGAAGCAGCTCCGGCCATTCCTTCCAGAAAGAATTGAAGTAATAGCATACCGTGGAAGCTCCCAGGCTTTCCGGAATACTTGGACAAGCTCCACAGAGAAGGCGGCAATGGAGTTATTGGAGAGATAAAGAGGACTTGACAAGGTACTGTGTATTGTGGTATAAAGTGATACTGAAATGATACTAAAAAGAAAAGCATACATAAATATATGTGAAAAAATAGGCGAAAAAGATATAAATATGATTTAAGAGCGGAGTGAAAACAGGGGATAAAATGCAATCGTAACTCCTGTTATCCGCAGTCAATTACATAAGAAGAGAGAAAGGCAGAGTTGTTTTAGAAGATTTTTCTAAATGCTTCTGCCTGTAATTATGTGTAGAGATAGACTAAATGGAGGCAGAGTCATGAATCAGAATCGACGAGTGTGTATCTGGGATAATTTAAAATGCATTTTGATTTTTTCTGTAGTGGTTGGGCATTTTACCAATCAATTTGCAGAACAATCGGATTGGATGAGAAGTATCTCTATTTTTATTTATTCATTTCATATGCCATTGTTTATTTTTCTGTCTGGATTATTACAGAAAAAATGGGATGAGGATCATCCGTTTCAGTGGAGCAAACCGATATATTATATGATTCTGGGATATTTATTAAAGATCATGATTTACGGCATTAAAGTCTTTTTTGGACAGAATGCAGAGTTTTCTTTCTTTTCGGATACGGGAATCCCGTGGTATATGTTTGCCATGGCGGCATATATGACGATGATGTATCTGACCAGAAAGTGGAATGCAAAGGTATGGTTTCCTCTTACGATAGTAATTGCGTGTCTGGCAGGATATGTGGAAGAAATAGGAAGTTTCTTGTATTTGTCAAGAATTATTGTGTTCTTTCCGTTTTATTTTGCCGGTTATCTTTTGAAACCGGAAACAGTACAGAATATCTCACAACATAAATGGATGAGATGGTTGTCTGTTGCTGTGCTGGCTCTTTGCCTGTATATCAGTTTCTTCCATCTTAATGATGTTTATTCTTATATTCGGTTATTTACAGCAAGAAATGCATATGCTTTGATTAATGTGGAAGGGTGCAATTGGGTGCATCGATTTGTGTGGTACGGTGTATCGGCATTGATTGGAATGTCGGTCATCAGTTTGACACCAAACAGAGAATTGTCCTTTGCAGGAGTAATTGGTCAGAGAACCTTGCAGATTTATTTCTGGCATAGATTGGTATTATACGTTTTGATGTATTCCGGATTTGCGGATTCTTTAAAGATTACTTTTGCCGGAATGTGGATTCCGGTATATCTGTTTCTTGCTGTTGCGATTACGCTGGCATTATCGCTGGATTTGTTTGGAAAGCCATTGCGAAGACTGCAGAAATGTGAGCAATGGGTGTGCAGAAGGCTTGTTGCTTATGGCAGATAAAAAATATCTGTGTTTCCTCTGATATGCAATTATCAGATGTTGATTGAGATATTGTTATTGCGGAACACCTGAAGAAATCGGTGATAGAAGGATGCCCCAAGAGTGCGTTCCAGTGTTGGGGCATCCGTGATTGACAAAGTCATCGGTTCGCCGATTTCTGACAGTATATCAGAAAGGGCATCCAGATTATATCCAAAATAACCTGGAAAATGTAAAAAAGAATCTAATTGTGCATATAAATCATCTGGTGTATTGATTTGTATAGAATCTAAAATAATGGTTATCATTCGCTGTCATCTCCGTAAAGTAATGTAAATGTTTCGTAATGGTCTTCTGTGTAGTATATTTGTCCATCGTCAGAATAAACAATTCTTTTTGCACCTCTTGAAGTGGCTCCGAGAGTATCAATATCACATTCGTAATATGTTCGGCCGGAAACTTCTGGCAAAGTACCCTCGTAGTTGCCAAAATAATCACCCCCAATACATTTTCCGGGAGCGTAAGGTTCCAGAGAACCGCCGGACCAGCCTGATTCCCTGGCTTCTTTTTTTGTGATGAAATTATCCGGGAGGGTATTGTATTCAATTAGATAATTTGTGACATCCTCTTTCGTAGTATAAGAACCGTTCTCGTCCAGATAAGGGGATTCTTCAATAGAATCATCGGTTGACTGAGAGATATGGAGACTGTTTTGCGTAGAAGAGGTGAAATCTTCTGTATAATTCATTCCTTCGCAGCCGGTCATTGGAAGAAGACATATTGAGATAATAAGAAAATAATAGAATAATTTTTGTATTGCTTTTTTCATAGAAACTCCTTCTTTTGAAATGTGTCCAACAAGATGGGTTCAGTATAGCAGAGTGGGAGAAAGCAGTCAACGAAAGAAACTGCAGTTTGCCTGATATTAAAATAATTTATTATTGTCAGGAAAACTGCAGTTTTTTTGAAGAAATGATAAGAAAATTGAAAATTAATCCATGGTTTGCCGGATTCGACCATACATGGTAAGGAGGTAGATGCCGGAGATGCCGACAAGAACATAAATGATTCGGGTAAACCAGGTGTTGGTTCCGAAACAGAATGCCACCAGATTGAATTGAAAAAGTCCGATTAACCCCCATACAATAGCTCCGATAATCGTAAGTGTCAGAGCAATATAATCAATCCATTTCATAGAAATTCTCCTTTCGCTTTTATGATAACAGTATATCCGTTTTTGGAAAAAATATGAGTTCTTACATATTATTTTTTTATTTGCAGATAATAATGAAACAATTATTGAGAGGAGAATCCAAAATGAAGCGATGTACAAAAACAAAATATTTAATTGGAGTAATAATGTTGATTGCATTGTTGTTCTGCGGCTGTGGAATGAATGGAAAGGGGCAAAACAATGCTCAAAATGAGAATGACAAAGTGGATCTGTATTCTCCGGGTGAATTTGGAGATACAACGGGAGAGGGCATTACTACGGAGAAATATAATACAAATTCAGAAGAAAATGAGGGAAATAATCTTGTGAGTGATGTAGTAAAGGGGACGGAAGAGGCGGTAGATGATATTGCGGATGGCGTTGGAGATGCGATTGATAATCTGGGGGGTGGTTCTTTTGATAGTTACGACGAAGCAAAAAAATATCTTCTTGAAAAATTGCAGAAGGATAATGCGGGAGCAATCTATGAAATAAGAGAGGAAAATAAAGATCTTACAGCATATAATCATAACGATTCCGGAGCAGAAGGATATCGGTTTTCTGTATATGAAACAGATAATAATGAAAAAATCGGGATATATTATGTAGATAAAGATACCGGAAAAATATACAGATATATGGGAAAAAATTCTATTGAGGCATATTGATGTGCGAAATGACCAGGCAGAACATAGCTTTTTGTTTTGCCTGGTTATTTATCTACAAAGAAAATAAATGGGAAAAAATGTAATTTAATACTGGTAAAAACAGTAAAATATGTTATAATAATACAAAAAAGGAGGCGGGTGTATGACTTTTGAAGAATTTCAGAACTACATAAAAGAACATATTTTAGATGATTGGATGGAAGATGCAGAGGTTTCGATTTCCTCTGTCAGGAAGAATAATGGGGTGATTTATCAGGGATTACATATTAGAGAAGAAGGTAAAACCGTTTCGCCTTCTATTTATCTGGACGATTTTTATGATTATTATTTAAATGGGGAAGAATTGGGAACCATATTGCGACGGATTAGGGAGGAGTACGTATGGGCGATGGAGAAAGCAGATTCTTATCAGCTGAATTTGTCACGATTTGAATATATAAAAGACAGAGTGATATATCGTCTGGTCAATTATGAAAAAAATAAAGAAATATTGGAAGATTGTCCGTTTATACAGCTATATGATCTTGCGGTGACTTTTCGATGGCTGGCACACAGCGATGATGTGGGGATTTCCACATCGCTTATTACAAAGCAGGAGCTGGATATCTGGGAGATATCGGTTCATGAATTGCTTTTGGCAGCACAGCATAATACAAGAAGGATTTTTCCGCCGCGCATTATGGATCTGAATGCCTTGCTTTTGCAAATGGGAAAGGATCTCAGTGAATTTGAGGTTCTGATCCCAATGTATGTGATGACCAATGAACAACAGATTAATGGGGCCACTGTATTGCTTTATGATAATGTGATTCAGCAATTTGCTCAGCAGATGAATACCAGTTTTTATATTTTGCCCAGCAGTATTCATGAGGTCATTCTTGTTCCGGCAGAAGAATTTGATGACCCTTCAGGTCTTGTGGAACTGGTACATATGGCGAATCATTCTATTGTTGAGTTGGGCGATATTTTGTCTGATTCGGTTTATTATTATGATCTTCTGGAGGATAGATTGAGCCCTGTCATCATATGATACCAGATTGGGGGTTGATATATCTTGGACATGTTGTTATACTTGTACTGTAATTATATGGAAAAGATTGGAAGGGATAATTGATGAAGAAATGGCAGATTTTATGGAATATTATTTTTGAAATATTCATTTTTTTAACAGGATTTCTTCTTTTGATTTGGCTGGTGCCGAAACTTCTGGGATTTTTCTGGCCTTTTGTGGCAAGTTGGATTCTTGCGCTGCTGGCAGCGCCACTTTGCAGTTTTCTGGAGAAACATATCCGACTGAATAAACACTGGGCTTCTGCTTTTGTAATTATTCTGGTTCTTGTGATCCTGGCAGGAGCAGGATATTTTATGATTACAAGGCTGGGGAAGGAATTGATCTCCTTTTTGTCAGATACTCCTATGTATTATGCCTATTTTCAGAAAGCGATTAAGATGCTTGGAATGAAGTTAAACGGAGTGATTGCACCGATTTCTTCTGATTTTGGTAATCAGGTACAGGTTGTGTTTGATGATCTCCTGTCTCAGATGGGGTCTGTAATCAATGAGTTTGCACCACAAAGTGTATCCATGTTGGGATCAGCAGCGGCTAATGTGACAAGCGGTTTGATTGGTTCCCTGGTAATGATTTTATCGGCTTATTTTTTTATTGCAGACAGAGATAAGATGAAGCTTACTTTATCAAAATGGCTGCCGGATGAACTGGAAGAACAGTATAATAATATAAAAGGAAAGTTGATGGCTGCCATGGGCGGTTTTGTTTTGGCGCAGCTTAAAATAATGGGAATTGTTTTTGTGATATTGATGGTGGGATTTTTGATTTTGAAGAGCCCTTACGCTTTTTTACTGGCATTATTAATTTCTTTTCTCGACCTTCTTCCTGTTCTTGGAACGGGTACTGTACTGATTCCCTGGGCAGTGATCGTGTTGGTCCAGGGTAATTTCCATCAGTGTATTATTTTGATTGTGTTATATGTAGTATGTCTGCTCGCCAGACAGCTTCTTCAACCCAAGATTATTGGGGACAGCATCGGAATGGATACTTTGCCTACCCTTGTTCTGATTTATACCGGATATAAATTGAGAGGGATGAGTGGAATGATTCTGGCATTACTGATCGGGACAGTTGTGGTAACTTTATATAGATTGGGTGTATTTGATGGTAAAATCAAACGTTTGCGATTTTTGATAGATGAATATATGCATTATGATGACAATCTGCATTGATATGAGATTGGGTAAGCGGAGGAGGAAAAGATGAGGATATATTTGGTGCGTCATGGTGAGACGGAGTTGAACAGAAAGAAGTGTTATTATGGGCATATGGATACAGTCTTAACAGAACATGGTATCGAACAGGCGAGACTTCTGGGAGACTGTTTCAGAGATTTTTCTTTTGATATGGTGATTTCCAGTCCGTTAAAGCGGGCAGTTCACACGGCGGAATATATTCTGGGAGCAAAGAAGCAGCAGATTATTTATGACGAGAGATTATGCGAGCAAGACTTTGGAATTTTTGAAGGGTTTACTTATGAAGAGCTTATTCAGACCTATCCGAACGAGTTTGACAGTTGGAATCGTGATTTTTCCAATTACCGGATTCCGGAAGGGGAAAGTTTTTCGGATGTCCGCCAGAGAATAGATTGCTTTATCAGAGAGTTGTCGGGGAAAAAGGGAACGGTACTTCTGGTTGCCCACAAGGGAACCCTGGGACATCTCCTTGCGGCGTCACTTCATATGCCGTTAGAAGGATATTGGAATTTTGTTTTTGATCAGGGATGTTACAGTTGCATTGATTATGAAGATGGATATGCGATAATACGGAAGTTGAATCAAAGTGTTACACGATAAAACACAGAGAAACACAGGAGGAATGAATGGATTTATTTGATTATATGAGAATGGAGAGGGCGAAGCAGGAATCTCCCCTTGCTGTTCGGATGAGGCCGAGAACGCTGGATGAGGTGGTGGGACAATCCCACATTATTGGAAAGAATCGATTGTTATATCGGGCAATCAAGGCGGATAAGATCAGTTCGCTGATTTTTTATGGTCCTCCCGGAACAGGAAAGACGACTCTTGCAAAGGTTATTGCCAATACGACCAGTGCACAGTTTGTTCAGATGAATGCCACGACATCTGGAAAGAAGGATATGGAGCAGGCGGTAAAACAGGCACAGGACGCTCTGGGGATGTATGGAAAGAAGACCATTCTTTTTATTGATGAGATTCATCGCTTTAATAAGGCACAGCAGGATTATCTTCTTCCTTATGTGGAAGACGGAACGATTATTCTGATTGGAGCAACTACGGAGAATCCTTATTTTGAAGTGAACAGTGCGTTGATTTCCCGTTCGAAAATTTTTCATCTGGAGCCTTTGCAAAAAGATGATATTGTCAGTCTGATTCGCATTGCGGTAACGGATGAAGAACGGGGAATGGGGGCTTATGGTGCCGCGATTACTGAAGAGGCAATGGATTTTATTGCTGAGATGGCTGGTGGAGATGCAAGGGCAGCTCTCAATGCAGTGGAACTGGGAGTGATGACAACAGAGCCGGATGAGAATGGAAAGATTCTTATTGACCTTGAGGTGGCACAGGAGTGCATTCAGAGAAAAGTTGTAAACTATGATAAGAGTGGGGATAATCACTATGATGTGATTTCTGCCTTTATTAAAAGTATGCGGGGGACTGATCCGGATGCGGCAGTGTTTTATCTGGCAAAGATGTTGGATGCAGGAGAAGATCCCAAGTTTATTGCCCGTAGAATTATAATCTGTGCTTCGGAAGACGTGGGAAATGCAGATCCGAATGCGCTTCCGCTGGCGGTAGCGGCTTCTTTGGGCGTTGAGAGAATCGGAATGCCGGAAGCCAGGATTCTGCTTTCTCAGGCGGCTTCCTATGTAGCCAGTGCTCCAAAAAGTAATTCCTGTATTATGGCCATTGATAAAGCCGCCGCTATGGTAAGAAGTCAGGATACCGGTCAGGTTCCGGCCTATTTGAGGGATGCGCACTATGGCGGTGCAAAAAAACTGGGACATGGAATCGGATATAAATACGCCCATGATTATCCGGAACATTACGTGAAACAGCAATATCTCCCGGATAAGATTTCGGATGAACATTTTTACTGTCCGTCAGATAATGGTTATGAGAAAAAAATAAAGGAACATTTAGAACATCTTAAAAATCGGGAGGGTGAATTATAATGAAGAAAATGAAACAGATATTGGCTTTTACAGGGGTGATACTGATTGTGGGGCTGGTATTTCTGACGTTGTATTTTGCTTTCACCGGAAACAGATTTTTTATGGCATCTTTGTTTTGCATGTTTATGATTCCGTTGATGTTATATGTATACATGTTTGTTTATCGTATGGTTCACAAGGATTCTGAATCAGAGGAAGATAAAAAGAGATATTGACAAGAAGAATGGTTTGGATTAATATAAATATTGATAGTGATTCCTATTTTGACTTTAATTTAGGAAAAGCTATAATTTATATAGAAGAAAGAGAGGTTTTATATTATGCCAAATTTAAAAGGAACAAAAACAGAACAGAATCTGATGACTGCATTTGCTGGAGAGTCCCAGGCAAGAAATAAATATTCCTATTTCGCAAGCAAAGCTAAAAAAGAAGGATACGTACAGATCGCTTCTATTTTTGAAGAGACAGCAGCTAATGAAAAAGAACATGCAAAAATGTGGTTCAAGTTATTAGAAGGTGGAGCAATCCGTTCTACAATCGAGAACCTTCAGTCAGCAGCTGATGGCGAAAACTACGAATGGACAGATATGTATGCAACATTTGCAAAAGAAGCAAGAGAAGAAGGTTTCTATGAGATCGCAGAGAAATTTGAAGGTGTTGCAGCCATTGAAAAAGAACATGAAGAAAGATATTTAAAACTTTTAGATAACGTTAAGAAAGAACTTGTATTCTCCAAAGATGGTGATGTGATCTGGCAGTGTGCAAACTGTGGACATATCTGCATTGGCAAGAAAGCTCCTGAAGTATGTCCAGTATGTGATCATCCACAGGCTTACTTCCAGGTAAAAGCAGAGAATTATTAAAATAAAGGGTATATTTTTTCTGAAAAACGGCAATAATGATACTATCCGATGGGAACATCGGATGTGACAGTCGTCAGGAAAAAACTTATATCCTCCCCTTTCTGACAGGCATCTGTTTGAAGATAGACAGATGCCTGTTTTCATTATGTTCAAAAACCTGTAAAAAGTGTATAAAAAAGCAAGGAAAAGTACTTGACAAAGAAGTGGTTTTCTAATATAATCACTTCTGGTAAAGGGAAATTACTTTACATGAGGTGATTCTATTGGACAGAATTGTAGAGAAATCATTGCTCTTTGATTTTTATGGCGAGCTCCTGACGGAACATCAGAAAGATGTGTACGGGGAATATATTCAGAATGATTTGTCAGTGACAGAAGTTGCGAATCTTCGGGGGATCAGCAGACAGGGTGCCCATGATTTGATTCGTCGATGTGAGAAGATTCTTGATGAATATGAACAGAGATTACATTTGCTTGAACACTATCTGAAGATTAAGAAGATGGTGGGTGCCATACATGAGTATGCAGAAGAGATTTCGGGATGTGAGGATAAGAATGTGATTCAGGAACGGATTACAGATATTCAGCGCATTTCCAGTGATATATTAGAGCAGTATTAACAAGGAGGCTATTATGGCATTTGAGAGCCTTACTGATAAATTACAGAATGTTTTTAAAAATTTAAGAAGTAAGGGACGTCTGACAGAAGCCGATGTAAAAGAGGCGATGAAGGAAGTAAAACGTGCACTGTTAGAGGCAGATGTTAACTTTCGGGTTGTCAAGTCCTTTATTAAAACTGTAACAGAGAGAGCCGTTGGTCAGGATGTGCTCACAGGATTGAATCCTGGTCAGATGGTAATCAAGATTGTTAAAGAAGAGATGGAAGCCCTGATGGGTTCTGAAACTACAGAACTTGTCATCAGACCAGGCAACGAGATTACCGTATTTCTTATGGCTGGTCTTCAGGGTGCCGGTAAGACAACCACTGCTGCCAAGATAGCAGGACAGTTAAAGAAGAAGGGCAAGAAGCCATTACTGGTTGCCTGTGATGTATATCGTCCTGCAGCGATTAAGCAGTTAGAGATTAATGGTGAAAAGCAGGGTGTGCCGGTATTTTCCATGGGAGACAAACAGAATCCGGTGGATATTGCAAAGTCATCCATCGAATTTGCCCGTGAGAACGACAGAAATATTGTCATTCTCGATACAGCAGGTCGACTTCACGTAGACGAATCTATGATGGAGGAATTACAGAATATCAAAGATAATGTAGAGGTAACTCAGACTGTTCTGGTGGTTGATGCGATGACCGGACAGGATGCTGTAAATGTGGCAAAAACATTTGAAGATAAGATTGGTATTGACGGAGTGATTCTTACCAAGCTGGATGGTGATACCAGAGGTGGTGCAGCACTTTCCATCCGTGCGGTGACCGGCAAGCCGATTTTATATATAGGTATGGGTGAGAAGCTGGAAGATTTACAGCAATTTTATCCAGACCGTATGACAAGTCGTATCCTTGGAATGGGAGATGTGCTGACTCTCATTGAGAAAGCACAGAATGCTGTGGATGAAGAATCTGCAAGGGAACTGGAGAAGAAATTCCGCAGAGCCGAATTTGGTTTTGATGATTTCCTGGATCAGATGCAGCAGCTTAAAAAGATGGGAGGACTTGCTGATTTACTTGCTATGATTCCAGGTATGGGATCTCAGCTTAAAAATGTAGATATTGACGATACCGCAATGGATCGTATCGAAGCTATCATTTATTCCATGACTCCGCAGGAGAGAGCTAATCCGGATCTTTTGAATCCGTCCAGAAAGAAAAGGATTGCACAAGGTTCCGGGGTGAGTCTTCAGGAAGTCAACAAGTTATGTAAACAGTTTGACCAGTCCCGCAAGATGATGAAACAGATGAATGGAATGATGGGAAAAGGTGGACGGAAGCGAGGCGGCTTCAATCTGGGAGGAATGAAGTTTCCATTTTAATATAGCAGGTTACCGGGAAACCGGTTCCATATAAAGAAAGTAAGAAAGATGAAAGAGGTGAAATCACATGGCAGTAAAAATGAGATTAAAAAGAATGGGTAAAAAGAGAAATCCTATTTATAGAGTTGTAGTTGCAGATGCTAGATCTCCTAGAGATGGAAGAAACATCGACGAAGTTGGTTTTTACGATCCAAATCAGGAACCTGCAGTTGTAAAATTCGATGAGGAAGCAACAAAAGCATGGCTCAACAAAGGTGCTCAGCCAACAGATACAGTTGCAAGATTATTAAAGAATGCCGGTATTGAAAAATAATAACTGGGGGCTTGTGTAATGAAAGATTTAGTTAGAGTAATTGCAGTATCTCTGGTGGATCATCCGGAAGAAGTTGTTGTTACCGAAAAAGAAACGGAGCATTCCATTATCTTAGAACTTCATGTTGCCCCAGATGACATGGGCAAAGTGATTGGTAAACAGGGACGTATCGCAAGAGCAATGCGGACTGTTGTGAAAGCGGCAGCTTCCAAGGAAGAGAAAAAAGTGATTGTTGATATCGCTCAGTAAATGGCATGAAACTGTTACCTGCATGGTGGGTAACAGTTTTTCTTTATATCAGAGGGAAAATAAACTCCCACAAATATATTAGGAGATATAACATGGAGAATTTACTACAGGTTGGAATTATTACAGGTACTCATGGCTTAAAAGGAGAAGTAAAAGTTTTTCCTACCACAGATGATAAACAGCGTTTTCTCGATCTTGAAGATGTGATTCTGGAAATGGGAAAAGAACAGATTCCGTTAAAAGTAGAATACTGTAAATTTTTTAAACAGTTTGTTTTTGTAAAATTTGAAGGACTTAATGATATTAACGATGTGGAACAGTATAAACGTTGTCCTATTATGGTAACAAGAGAAAATGCAGTTCCTCTGGAAGAAGATGAGTATTATGTTGCGGATCTGATTGGACTCACGATTGTGGATGACAGCGGGGTTACAATTGGAACCCTGGAAAATATTATTGAAACCGGAGCCAATGACGTATATGAAGTGTTGACACCGGATGGAGGACGAGTGCTTCTTCCTGCAATAAAAGACTGTATTTTGGATGTTGATGTGGAAGAAGGAATTGTTCTTGTTCACCTGCTGAAAGGTCTGGTGGATTAATGAATTTTCATGTTCTGACATTGTTTCCGGATATGATCGTGAACGGACTGAATACCAGTGTGACCGGACGGGCACTGGCAGCTGGAAAGATTCATCTCAATGCGGTAGATATTCGTGAGTATTCAAAAGATAAACACAAACATGTAGATGACTATCCTTATGGTGGAGGTGCGGGAATGGTGATGCAGCCGGAACCGATTTATCTCGCCTATGAGGATATGATAAAAGATATGGAAAAGCCGCCCCGAGTGATTTATGTGACACCTCAGGGAGAAGTGTTTCATCAGTCCATAGCAGAAGAGTTTGCAAAAGAAGAAGACCTTGTTTTTTTGTGTGGACATTATGAAGGCGTGGATGAAAGAATTCTGGAGGAAATTGTAACAGACTATGTGTCAATTGGTGATTATGTGCTTACCGGCGGTGAATTGCCAGCCATGGTGATGATTGATGCTGTATCCAGACTGGTTCCAGGAGTTCTTAATAATGAAGATTCTGCAGAATTTGAATCTTTTCATGATAATCTGCTGGAACATCCTCATTACACAAGACCGGTAGAATATCATGGTAAGAAAGTACCGGATGTGCTTCTTTCCGGCCATCATAAGAACATTGACAAATGGAGAAGAGAAGAATCTTTACGAAGAACACTGGAGCGACGCCCGGAACTTCTTGCCAAAGCAAATTTGTCTAAAGAAGATTATAAATTTTTGCAGAGCCTGGGATATCCGGAATCCAATGATTGATATCTGATGAGAGAGTGTTGATGGTCAGAAATGTGCAGGCAGATAGATAATCAATATTTTTTTAGAAAAAGCTTGCATACTAAATAGATTTATGTTATTATTTCATAGTTGTGAAAAAAGGTGGTCCGCTGTTACAAGAAGGTATTAAGAACACCAGAATAATATAGGAGGTCACACATGAAAGATATTATTAAGAGCATCGAAGATGCACAGTTGAAACCAGAAGTTGACAGCTTCCGTGTTGGAGATACCGTTCGTGTATCTGCAAAGGTTGTTGAGGGATCCCGCGAAAGAATCCAGGTATTCGAAGGAACAGTCATCAAAAGACAGAACGGTGGATCCAAAGAAACTTTTACAGTAAGAAAGTTTTCTAACGGTGTTGGCGTAGAAAAGACATGGCCATTACATTCCCCAATCGTTACAAAGATTGAAGTAATCAGAAAAGGTAAAGTAAGAAGAGCTAAACTTTACTACTTACGTGACAGAGTTGGTAAGAAAGCAAAAGTAAAAGAATTAGTTAAATAGTATCAAAAGAAACAGGGGCGAGTATTTATACTTGCCCTGTTTTTCCATACGGAGATGGAATGCATATGAAGAATTATCGATATATTGAGAGAAGAAACATGATGATTCGTCGCATTGGTTTATGGGTTGGAGAGATAGCGGCTGCAATTCTGCTCGCTTTCTTTGTGATTCATGTTTGTGTGCAGACGGTGACCGTGCATGGAGAATCCATGCAGCCAGCTTATTATGATGGAGATGTTGTTCTGATTAATAAATTACAGTATCGGTTTTCTGATCCAAAACGTTTCGATTCGGTTGTTTTGGAACTGGAAAATGGATCAACAACCCATTATACTGTAAAAAGAGTGATTGCATTGCCGGGAGAGACAGTTCAGATATCAGATGGTCAGATTTTGATTGATGGTACACCGTTAGACTATGATTTTGAAGAAGAGATTTTATCAGCAGGGCTTGCTGCTTATTCAGTAGAACTAGATGAGAATGAATATTTTGTCATGGGAGATAACTGCAATAACAGTGAAGACTCCCGCGTGGCAAATATAGGAAATATAAAGAGAACACAGTTTGTTGGAAAAGTATTTGGAACAGTGAAAAAAGGCAAAAAATAAAGACGGAGGTATTTATGCATTTTCAATGGTATCCGGGCCATATGACAAAGGCCAAGCGAATGATGCAGGAAAACATTAAATTAATTGATATTGTGGTAGAACTGGTGGATGCAAGAATTCCTTACAGCAGTAAAAATCCGGATATTGACGAACTGGCAAGAAATAAATCGAGATTGATCATTTTAAATAAAGCAGATCTGGCAGATCCGGAAGTGACAAAAAAATGGGAAGATTATTACAAAGAAAAAGGATTTTTTGTGGCGAAAGTGAATTCCCAAAAAGGATCCGGTGTCAAAGAAGTAAAAAAATTAATAGAAGAGGCCTGTAAGGAGAAGAAAGAAAGAGACAGAAAAAGAGGAATTTTAAACCGTCCGGTAAGAGCTATGGTAGCTGGGATCCCTAATGTAGGAAAATCTACTTTTATCAATTCATTTGCAGGAAAAGCATGTGCAAAGACTGGAAATAAACCGGGAGTTACAAAAGGAAAACAGTGGATTAAGATTAATAAAAATGTGGAGCTTTTGGATACACCTGGGATTTTGTGGCCGAAATTTGAAGATCAGTCTGTGGGTCTTCGCCTGGCGTGGATTGGTTCTATTAAAGAAGAAATTCTCAATACAACAGAAATGGCATATGAGTTAGTAAATTATCTGAAGAAAAGTTATCAGGGTGTGATTACAGAACGTTATGGTGTAGAAGAATCTGAAGATTCAGTAAAGGTTTTAGAAGAAATTGCGAGAATCAGAGGGTGTCTGATGAAAGGTAATCAGACCGATGTGGAGAAGGCAGGAGTAATCGTTTTGGATGACTTTCGATCATTACGTCTGGGCAGAATTTCGCTGGAGATTCCGGAAGATTTGAATAAAGCCTGAATGGAGGAAGGAAAATGAGTCGGATAAGAACGAGTAATCATACAGAGAATGCAACTGTTTTTCAGAAAAAGCATGATTCAGACGATGGTAAAAAAAGTAATATTATGAAAGAAATCATTGGCACGATTGTATATATTGCAGTCATTTGCCTTGTGGTGTTCCTGATTTTGCATTATGTAGGACAGAGAACGGTGGTTCGTGGAGATTCCATGGATAATACGTTGCGGGATGGACAGAATCTGATCATGGATAAAATATCTTATCGTTTTCATGATCCGGAAAGATTTGATATTGTGATTTTTCCGGGCCCGGAAGAAAATGGGGAACATCCGTATTATATAAAAAGAGTGATTGGATTGCCGGGAGAGAATGTACAGATAAAAAATGGTGTGGTTTACATTGATGGCGAAGAATTGACAGAAGATGTATATGGTATTACAGCGTGTATTGATGAGCCGGGAATTGCCAGGGAACCACTTACTTTGGGAGAAGATGAATATTTTTGTCTGGGAGATAACAGGCCGGTTAGTTATGATAGTAGATATGAAGAAGTCGGACCGGTGGAACGATCGGAAATCATAGGAAAAGTCTGGATTCGTATCTGGCCAATTTCTCTTTTTGGTACGGTAGAGTGATGACTATGAAAAAAATCAGTGAAATAAAAGAAGAATTTAAAAATCTTCCTCTGGAAAAACTGGAAGAGCATATTGGCCTGTATCAGGACGATGAGCGAAAAGGTGTGCAGACATTTTTAACAACCCAGGAAAATAAGCTGAGTCGATATCGGGAAGAATTAAATCGTCTGGATAGTATTTCCTTTTATGAGAAGAAATATAGCAGTTATGGTTACGTTTGCGGTATTGACGAGGTGGGAAGAGGTCCTCTGGCCGGCCCGGTTGTGGCCGGAGCAGTGATTTTACCACAGGATTGTAAGATTTTGTATATCAATGATTCTAAAAAACTTTCGCCAAAGAAAAGAGAGGAATTATTTGATATCATAAAGGAAGAGGCTGTCGCAATCGGCATTGGGCTCGTACCTCAGGAACGAATTGATGAGATTAATATTTTGCAGGCAACCTATGAGGCTATGAGAATGGCGATTGCTAATCTTAAAGTGAAGCCGGGCATCCTTCTCAATGATGCGGTAACCATTCCGGACGTTGCGATTCCTCAGGTTCCGATTATCAAAGGAGATGCCAAGAGTATTTCTATTGGTGCCGCCAGTATCATGGCAAAAGTATATCGTGATCGTATGATGACAGAATATGATAAAATGTATCCGGGATATGGATTTGCTTCCAATAAAGGATATGGATCAAAGGAACATATGGAAGCACTTCGTAAACTGGGACCGACACCAATTCATCGGAAAAGTTTTATCAAAGGAATATGGCGATAAAAACATTCGGGAGATTTTCAGTATATGGATATTCGGAAACAGGCGGGACAAAAGGGAGAGACCGTGGCTGCTTCTTTTCTGGAAAAAGAAGGAGTTCGTATACTGATGCGAAATTTTCGCTGTAAATTCGGTGAAATTGATTTGATTGCAAAAGATAAGGAATATTTTCTTGTTGTGGAAGTAAAGATGAGAAGCGGGACAAAGCAGGGATTAGGTTGTGAGGCAGTTGATCGAAGAAAACAGAGAAAGATATGCCGGACATATGATTATTTTCGAATGAAATATCAGATCAGTGAATATGTGTCGGTACGTTTTGATGTGGTAGAGGTCGATCAAGAAGATCATTGTCATTGGATCAAGAATGCCTTTGAGTATCAGATGTAAGATGGAGGATGTAATGGACTGGATATATGCAAATCAGAATCATTCAACCATAACAAATGAAAAAAATGGAGTGGTTTTCTTGACATTTCCTAAATTAGTGAAAGCTGGAGTGAAGCATGGATTTTCCACAAGAATGGGAGGAGTGAGCTCCGGGTATCTCGGAACGATGAATTTATCTTTTACCCGGGGGGATGATCCGAAAAAAGTATATGAGAATTTTAGGAGAATAGCAGACGCAATTGGATTTTGTCAGGACGATCTGGTTCTTTCCTCACAGGTTCATGATACGAAAATCCGCATGGTCACAGCAAAAGACCGGGGAGATGGGATTCTCAGGGAGACAGTACCGGGCATTGACAGTCTGGTAACTGATGAAAAAAATGTCCCTCTATATACCTCTTATGCGGATTGTGTCCCACTGCTTTTTTATGACCCGGAACACAAAGTGATTGCCATGGCTCATTCCGGCTGGCGGGGAACTGTGGCTAAAACAGGAGCAAAGATGGTACATTTTATGCAGGAAAAATATGGTTCAATACCGTCGCAAATGATTGCAGCAATTGGTCCTTCCATCTGTCGTTCCTGCTATGAAGTCAGTGAGGATGTTGCAGAGGAGTTTCGCAGGCAATTTACAAAAGAAGAGATATCCTTGTTTCTTGATGATAAGGGAGATGGAAAATATCAGCTTGATTTGTGGAAGGCTAATGAATTGATATTAAAAGAGGCAGGAATTACAGAGGATAATCTGGATATTACAGATCTTTGTACCTGCTGTAACAGTGATAAATTGTTTTCCCATCGTGCCAGTCATGGAAAAAGAGGTAATCTGGGATGTTTTATGTGTCTGGATGATGAAAAGTAGAGAAAGGGTTGTTTCGATGAAAAAACAGCTTCATGTAATTACAGCGGTGGAACCGGGAAGTATTGCAGAGGAATGCGGGCTGGAACCGGGGGATCGAATCGCTGAAATTAATGGAAATGAAATTGAAGATATCTTTGATTATCAATATTATATACAAGATGAGTTTTTGAACGTACTTGTGCTCACAAAAGATGATGAGGAATGCATGTTGGAGATTGAAAAAGAGGAAGATGAAGATCTTGGTATTCTGTTTGAATCGTCTTTGATGGATGAGTATCACTCCTGCTGCAATAAATGTATTTTTTGTTTTATTGATCAGATGCCGCCGGGAATGAGAGAAACTCTTTATTTTAAAGATGATGATTCCCGTTTATCCTTTCTTCAGGGGAATTATATTACCCTGACCAATATGAAGGAGAAAGACCTTGATCGAATTATACGGTATCATCTGGCTCCCATTAATATTTCTGTGCATACCACGAACCCTGAGCTTCGCTGTCAGATGCTTCATAACCGGTTTGCCGGAGATATTATGGATAAAATTCGGAGGCTGGCAGATGCGGAGATTCCGATGAACAGTCAGATTGTACTTTGCAAAGGGATAAATGACGGGGAGGAACTTGACAGGACAATCAGAGAATTGGGCGATTTTCTTCCATTTATGGAAAGTCTGTCTGTTGTTCCGGTAGGACTTACAAAATATAGAGAGAATCTTTATAATCTGGAGGAATTTACCAAAGAAGATGCTGCTAAAGTTCTGGAGCAAATTCATGGATGGCAGGAACATTTTAAAGAAACCCGAGGAACATCTTTTGTTCATGCCAGTGATGAATGGTTTATTCTGGCCGGGCAGGATTTTCCTTCTGAAGAATATTATGAAGGTTATGGACAGTTGGAGAATGGCGTGGGAATGATGCGTCTTCTCATAACAGAAGTGGAAAACAGACTGGAGGAGCTGGAAGGTGATTCCAGAAAACGAAAAGTTTCCATTGCAACAGCAAAACTTGCATATCCAACGATTGTTAACCTGGCAAGAAAAATTCAGAAGAAATATCCTGGTATAGAGATTCATGTTTATTGTATTATGAACCATTTTTTTGGTGAAAAAGTCACAGTATCCGGTCTTTTGACAGGACAGGATATTATTGCGAAGCTGAAAGAGCAGGAATTGGGAGACGTGCTTTTCCTCCCGGCAAATGTGCTTAAGGCAGATGAAGATATTTTCCTGGATGATATTTCCCTGAAGGAACTTTCTGATTCTTTACAAGTTCCGGTGAATATTATACAATCAGAGGGAGAAGATTTTGTAAACAAGATTATTGACACAGATTTAAGATAGAAAATGGAGGAAGATATGAGTAAACCAGTTGTTGCAGTGGTAGGGCGCCCGAATGTTGGGAAATCTACCTTATTCAACGCACTGGCGGGAAGCAGGATTTCCATTGTGGAAGATACCCCCGGTGTGACTAGAGACCGAATATATGCAGATGTTACATGGTTAAATTATCATTTTACCATGGTAGATACCGGTGGAATTGAGCCGGATACCGGTGATATTATTTTATCGAGAATGCGTGAGCAGGCAGAGACTGCAATTATGACAGCCGATGTCATTCTCTTTCTGACCGATGTCAGACAGGGCCTTGTGGATGCTGATTACAAGGTGGCAGATATGCTCCGGAGAGCCGGCCGACCTGTACTTTTGGTTGTAAATAAAGTGGACAGCTTTGAAAAATTTATGCCGGATGTCTACGAATTTTATAATCTGGGATTGGGGGATCCGATTCCGATTTCGGCAGCCGGACGTCTTGGAATTGGAGATCTTCTGGATGAAGTGGTGAAACAGTTTAATCCTTCTGATCTGGAAGAGGAAGAAGATGACAGACCGAAGATTGCTGTCATTGGAAAGCCAAACGCCGGAAAATCATCGATCATCAATAAACTTCTGGGAGAAGAGAGAGTAATCGTATCTCCAATTGCAGGGACAACCAGAGATGCCATCGATACAACAGTTGTTCGAAACGGACAGGAATATGTGTTTATTGATACGGCAGGTCTTCGCAGAAAGAGTAAGATTAAAGAAGAACTGGAGAGATACAGTATCATTCGTACTGTCACAGCCGTGGAGCGATGTGATGTGGCCGTTCTCATCATTGATGCGACAGAAGGAGTAACAGAACAGGATGCCAAAATTGCCGGAATTGCCCATGAACGTGGTAAAGGTGTTATCATTGCCGTCAACAAATGGGATTTGATTGAAAAAGATGATCATACCATGAAGAAATTTACTGATGAGATTTGGCAGAAATTATCCTATATGCCTTATGCGGAGATGATTTTCCTTTCTGCCAAAACAGGGCAGAGACTTCCAAAGCTCTTTGATCTGATTGATGCTGTCATTGAAAATTGTGCTCTTCGTGTGCAGACAGGTGTCCTTAATGAGATTCTGACAGAAGCGATGGCAATGAAACAGCCGCCGTCAGATAAAGGAAAGAGACTTCGTATTTATTATATTACACAGGTATCGGTGAAGCCACCGACTTTTGTCATGTTTGTAAATGACAAAAAACTGACTCATTTCTCATATACCAGATATATTGAGAATCAGATCCGAACAACATTTGGTTTCCGTGGTACACCGGTTCGGTTTATCTATAGGGAAAGAAAGGAGAAGTAATGCAGGGATATATATGGTATTTTGTTGCCGCAATTGTAATTGGTTATATTTGTGGATGTTGTCAGAGTGGCTATTTTGTCGGAAAACTCTGTGGACTTGATATCCGCCGGTACGGCAGCGGTAATGCAGGAACAACGAATGTATTGAGAACCCTCGGAAAAGATCGAGCATTAATGACCTTTCTTGGAGATGCATTGAAAGGATTTATTCCGGTTCTGATCGTAAAACTCTGGATTGGGCCGGCACATCCGGATTTGAATTCGGAATTGTTACAGTTGATTCTCGGATTGGCTGTTGTGTTGGGACATGATTATCCGTTTTTCCTGAATTTTAAAGGAGGAAAAGGAATTGCCACATCTGCGGCTGTTATGATGGCCTTTGACTGGAGAATCGGTCTTTGCAGCTTTATTATTTTTGTGGGAATCGTTGCTGTAACCCGTTATGTTTCTCTTGCATCGGTCACCCTTTCAGCAGCATTGATCGTGGAAATGCTGATTTTCCACTGGGGAAGATGGGATCTTCTGGCAGTGACTGTGGTTTATGCATTCTTTGCAATTTATCGTCATCGAGCAAACATCAAACGACTGATTGACGGAACCGAGAGCAAATTAGGACAAAAAGTGGATGTAAAGAAATAAATAAGAAAGGGGTTGTCGCAATAAATGAAGCGCAGCCCAAAGTACAACAAAGCGGAAACAGTTCCATTACATTTGTGACCATGCGCGTACTTCGGTTTGAAAAGTCTTCCGATTCCGGACACTTTCGTGTCCGTCTCTGCAAAGACTTTTCTATCCCTTGTTCGCTGCAATGTCATAACACCATGTATTGGAATAGTTTCCGCTTTCTTTTCTTGGTGAAGCTGCGCATCCCTGTCAGAGCGCCAAAGCCCACAGGATTGGGTGTAACGAACGGATTTCCTGGCTGGCGTTTATTCCTGTTCCGACAGCTCTTCCCATTTGTCGTAAAGTTCTGAAAGCTTCGCTTCATTTTCTTCAAATCGGCTGGAAAGTTCCATGAGTTTCTGGACATCACTGGCATATTCAGGAAGATTCATATCCTCTTTAATCTGTTCATTTTCCTCTTCCAGTTGACTGATCTCATTTTCTGTTTTCTTCAGTTCATTCGCTATTTTACGTTGCCTTGCGGCCTCTTCGCGGGCTCTTTTCCAGTCTTCCTTGGTGGAAGTATTGGAAGCAGAAGGTTCTTCCGCAGCAGGAGTTAAAATAGAATCACTGTCAGCGGCAATATTTCCAGCTTCTTTTTGCTCCAGATAATAATTATAATTTCCCTTATAATTTATGATTCCCTCCGGTGACAGATCCAAAATACGGGTAGCTGTCTGGTTGATAAAATAACGGTCATGGGAAACGTAAAGAACTGTTCCTTCATAGTTGTTGATGGCATCCTCCAGAATCTCGCGGGATTGAATATCCAGATGGTTGGTCGGCTCATCGAGGATGAGGAAATTGGCATTGGAAAGCATCAGTTTCGCAAGAGAGACACGTCCCTTTTCACCGCCGCTTAAAGTACCGATCTGCTGGAATACCCGGTCACCGGTAAAAAGAAAAGCAGCAAGTACATTACGGATGCGGGTGTTGGTAAGCTTTGGATACGCATTGGATATTTCATCAAAAATAGTATTGTCATCGTTCAATACGTGCTGTTCCTGATCATAATATCCGATGGTCACTTTGGCACCATAATGGATCTTTCCCCCATCGGCACGAAGATAACGATTGATAATCTTTAAGAGAGTGGTTTTTCCGGTACCATTAGCTCCAAGGAGACCGACAACTTCTCCCCGGCGAATGGAAACATTGAGATTGCGGAATAAATGTTTCTCTCCAAAGGACTTGGTCAGATTTTCGATGGTCAACACATCATTTCCGCTGATGATTTCCGGCTCCAATGTGATACGCATTTTGTCATTTAATACAACTGGTTTTTCCACACGTTCCATTTTTGACAACATTTTTTCGCGGCTTTCTGCCCGCTTGATTGATTTTTCACGGTTGAAAGATTTCAGTCGGGTAATGACTGCCTCCTGATGCTGGATTTCCTGTTGTTGATTCAGATAGAGCTTCATCTGAGCATCACGCTGGGCTTTTTTCTTTTCCGCATATTTGCTGTAATTTCCCTGAAAAACGATGCTGTCTCCATTTTCAATCTCGATGACTTTACTGACAACTTTATCAAGAAAATAACGGTCATGAGAAACGATAAGAACCGCTCCGTGATAATTGGAGAGGAAGGTTTCCAGCCATCGGATGGATTCCATGTCCAGATGGTTGGTCGGTTCGTCTAATAAAATCAGATCCGGTTTGATCAACAGGATCCGGCTTAAGGCTACGCGGGTCTTCTGGCCACCTGACAGAGTATGAATTGGTGTGTTAAATTCAGATTCTGTAAAACCCAGGCCTTTCAGGACACCGACGATCTCACTTTTCCAGGCATAGCCGTTGGACTTTTCAAATCGTTCGGTAAGCCTTGCATAAGTTTCCATAGCCTCTTCCAGAGCTTCTCCATTTAACTGGCTGATAGAATGCTCCAGTTCGCGGATTTTGTGTTCCATCTCTATGATTTCTTTTTTGGCATCCAGCATTTCTTCATAGATGGTTCGCTTTGACTGTACATCGATTACCTGAGAGAGATAGCCAAAAGAGGTTCCTTTCTGAAAGACAACTTCTCCCCTATCTGGTTCATATTCTCCGGTAATAATCTTTAAAAGAGTTGTCTTACCTGCACCGTTGATACCGATAATTGCAGCTTTTTCCCCTTCATTTATTAAAAAATTAACATTATTTAAAATAGATTCGCCACCAAAAGATTTGGATATTTTTTGACAAGCTAAAATCATAATTAACCTCCATGATTCTTTTGTATCACAATTTATTTATTCTAACATGAATAAAAAAGTATGTAAAATTATTTTTCTTTATATTAATGTAGAAATACATTTTATTCAGAAACATACACGTATAACTTGATAATATTTTCCAAAAAAAAAGAGAGGAATTGAAAAAAATCGTGAGAAGTACACAAAAAAATACAGGAACAGATTTGACAAATAATAGTGAATTGAGTTATAATTGGCTTGTCGTGTAATTAAAGAATGAGAAAGTTTTGTCAAAGGGAGGATCTTATGTCAGACAACAAAGGGAATGCGAAGTCCGTCAATGAAAAAGTGATTTCACCTGCTGTGATCAAAAGATTACCCCGGTATTATAGATATCTTGGCGATTTACTGAAGAACGATGTTGTTCGTATTTCTTCCAAAGAGCTGAGTCAGAAGATGAATGTCACTGCCTCACAGATTCGTCAGGATTTGAATAATTTTGGTGGTTTTGGACAGCAGGGATATGGATATAATGTGGAGTATCTTTATAATGAGATGGGGAGGATTCTCGGACTCGATAGAACGAATAATATTATTATCATCGGAGCGGGGAATCTTGGTCAGGCATTGGCCAATAACCAGGATTTTGACAGCAATGGATTTAAGATTATCGGTTTGTTCGATGTGAATCCGAGATTAATCGGTATGACAGTTCGTGGGGTCGAAGTGTACGATATCGATATGCTGGAAGAATTTTTAGCCAAAAATGAAGTGATGATTGCAGCGTTGACACTTCCAAAAAGTAAGGCAACCAAAATTGCCAGTGAACTGGTGGATATGGGAATCAAGGCATTATGGAATTTTGCTCCGGTTGATTTAAATCTTCCAGAAGATGTAATAGTAGAAAATGTACATTTGTCAGAAAGTATCATGACATTATCCTATCGGATCCACAGTACAAATTTATAATACACACAAAGAAGATGAAGGACTGCGGTTTTTCATCTTTCTTCGTTTATTTGAGAAGAAAAGAAGGGAGCAGCTTCATGGAATATATTGCGTCAGGAAATGAGATGCAAAAAATAGATGCTTACAGTATTAAGGAGATTGGGATTCCGGGTATAGTGCTGATGGAAAAAGCTGCCATGGCTATGGAGGAGGAGATCCGAAACAGGTTTCCGAATACGGCAACAGTTGTGATTGTCACAGAAAGGGGCAATAATGGCGGCGATGGTCTCGCACTCGGCAGGTTACTTATGGCGAAGGGATATCAGGTTTCTTTTTATGAGATTGGCGGAGTTCCTCGCGCATCAGAATCATATACTATACAGAAAAATATTCTGGGAAACCTTGGTGTAACATTATGTGACGAACTGCCGGAAACTGCTGATTTATGGATTGATGCAGTGTTTGGTGTGGGATTAAAAAGAGAAGTTCAGGGAATTCAGAAACAGATTTTGGAACAGATGAACCGTAAAAAAGGATATAAGATTGCAGTGGATATTCCTTCCGGAGTAGACGGCAGTACCGGTCAGATTCTCGGATATGGATTCCAGGCAGATCTTACCATAACTTTTGGTTTAAATAAAATTGGTCTGGTGCTTTATCCGGGGGCAGATTATGCGGGAGAAGTCGTGGTCAAAGATATTGGTTTTCCAGAGGAAGCTGTGGCCCATGTAGCCCCAGCGGCGTTAACATATTCTCATCAGGATCTTTTGGGACTTCCAAAACGGAAACCATGGTCTAATAAGGGAACTTATGGTAAACTACTATTGATCGCCGGTTCAAACAATATGTCCGGCGCTGCTTATCTGAGTGGAAAAGCCGCTTATAAGAGTGGAGCTGGTCTGGTTCGAATCTTCACCTGTGAAGAAAACAGAACGATTCTGCAAAGTCAGCTGCCGGAAGCAATCATGACAACCTATTCAACGGAAGAAGAGGCGATGGAAAAACTATCGGAAGCAATCTGCTGGGCATCTGTTATAGGAATTGGTCCGGGAATTGGTCAGACGATCCTCAGCAAAAAAATGGTAAAAAAGGTTTTGGCGGAAGCTTCCTGTCCATTGGTTATCGATGCTGACGGAATTAATTCCCTGGCATCTCTCTGGAATGAAAATGATACTACAAGCAGAGAGTTATATGAAAAGTATCGGGGAAAGATGATTTTGACACCGCATCTGAAAGAAATGTCACGGCTTTGTGGACAATCCGTCAGTGAAATTAGTGGGAATCTGATACAGACGGCAAAAAATACAGCGGATTTTGAGCATATTATTGTTTTGAAAGATGCCAGAACCATAGTGTCTGACGGGATTGCTCCGACATATATTAATATGAGCGGGAATCATGGAATGGCAGTGGGAGGCAGCGGAGATGTTTTGACAGGAATCATCTGCGGATTCCTGGCGGGTGGATTGGATCCGCTGGAAGCCGCACGATTGGGAGTGTACTGTCATGGTCTTGCAGGAGACAGGGCGGCAAAAGAAAAAGGCTATTATGGATTGATGGCTGGAGATTTGACTGATTATTTATATCAGGTAATTCATTAGAATACTCATGACATTTTCAGGAAATACTTCATTTAAGATTAATAAAAATGGAGTGAGTAGAATTGATGATAAAAAGAGGAGATATTTATTATGCTGATCTGAGACCGGTAGTGGGTTCAGAACAGGGAGGAGTGCGACCGGTACTTATTATCCAGAATGATGCGGGAAACCGCCACAGTCCAACGGTGATCTGCGCAGCTATTACAAGTCGGATGAACAAAGCAAAGCTTCCGACCCATGTTGAACTTTCAACCAGAGAATGTGATATCAGTAAAGATTCGGTTATTTTGCTCGAACAGATTCGAACGATTGATAAACAAAGGTTGAAAGAAAAAGTTTGTCATCTGGATACAGGAACACTAAACCGGGTGGATCGTGCCTTAAAAATCAGTCTGGAATTGATTACATAGGAAGAACCTATGATTTATGGAGGTGGACGAATATGAATGTCAGTAGCTTACTGGCAATTGCATTACTGGTAATGATCGCAGTTGTGGCAGCTTTATCCGTTGTTTTGTTGCGGCTGACCGGTGATATGAAAAAAATTGATTTTTCTAAATTTCGTGAGGAAGAAGAAAACGAATACGAGGAAGAAATCATGAATATTGCTCAGGAAGGACATGAGCAGGGTGTTATTCTTGCGGATGAGGCACAGATGATATCAAATATTTTTGAATTTGGTGATAAAGATGTTAAGGATGTCATGCAATTTCGTCAGAAAATTGTGGGAATCGAGGCGGAAACTTCCCTGAAAGATGCCATTGACTTTATGGTGACGCAGCATTACTCCCGCTATCCGGTTTATGAAGAGGATCTGGATCACATTATCGGAATTCTTAATTTTCGGGATGCGGTGAATAACTGGCTGTCCAATCCGAATCAGAGTGTTAATGAAATTGTGAGAAAACCTGTATATGTTCATGAAGCGATGGATATTAATGAGCTTTTGACCCAGATGAGAAACAGTAAAATACATCAGGCCATCGTTGTGGATGAATTTGGACAGACCGTCGGTCTGGTTGCAATGGAAGATATTCTGGAAACCATTGTCGGAGATATTCTGGATGAGTATGACGTGGAAGAAAAGGAAATTGTGAAGCTTCCCGGAGACAGTGGATATATCGCATCCGGAATGGTTCGTCTGGACAAGCTGGAAGAATTGCTGGACATTTCTTTTGATACGGATGAATTCGAGATATTAAATGGATTTCTGATCAATGAGATCGGACATCTCCCTGATGCAGGGGAAGAAGTATGCGTTCATTTTAAAGGATATGTTTTTAAAACATCAGAGCAAACAGATAAAGTATTAAGACAGATACGAATTGAAAAAGAAAGTGAGGATTCTACATATGAGCTTTGAAATTGCCGATAAAATGGAAAATTTTGAGACAGGTATTTTCAATGTACTGGATGATAAGAAAAAAGAATTGGAGGCACAGGGAAAGAAAATCTATAACCTTTCTGTGGGAACTCCGGATTTCAAGCCACAAAAACATATAATGGAAGCTGTTTCAAAGGCTTGCTTGGAGCCGGATAATTATAAATATTCTCTTTGTGAAAGGGAAGAACTGCTGGAAGCCGTTGCAAACAGATATCAGAATCGGTATCATACGGAGATAGATAAAGAAGAGGTTATGGCTATTTACGGCTCGCAGGAAGGAATGGCACATATTTTTCTGCCTTTAATCAATCCGGGAGATCTGGTTTTATTACCGAATCCGGGCTATCCGATTTTCTCCACTGGCGCTTTTATTGCGGAGGCTGATCAGTGGTTTTATCCGTTGCTGGAAGACAATCATTATCTGCCGGATTTCGATGCGATTCCGGAAGATGTGCGAAAACGTGCAAAAATCATGGTGGTATCTTATCCTGCTAATCCAATCTGTGTTACAGCACCCGATTCATTTTATGAAGAGCTGATTGCCTTTGCAAAAGAAAATGATATCCTGATTATCCACGACAACGCATATTCAGATATTATTTACGATGGAAAAGAAGGAAAGTCTTTTTTATCGTTTGAAGGGGCAAAGGAAGTCGGTGTGGAATTTTATTCTCTTTCAAAATCTTATAATTATACAGGTGCCCGGATGTCTTTTGTAATTGGACGAAAAGATATTATTTCTATTTTTAAAAAGTTCCGCTCTCAGATCGATTACGGTATTTTTCTTCCGGTTCAGATGGGAGCGGTCGCCGCGTTAAACGACACGGATGATGCGGTGATAAAGGAACAGTGTATGGAGTATCAGAAACGCAGAGATGCCCTTTGTGGCGGTTTGAGAAAGATTGGCTGGAATATTCCCGACAGTGAGGGTACTATGTTTGCCTGGGGACCGATACCGGAAGGGTTTGACAATTCCAATGAATTTGTACTCGAACTGATGGAGCGAACCGGCGTGATCTGTACACCGGGAAGTAGCTTCGGCAGCCTGGGAGAGGGATATGTGAGATTTGCTCTCGTATTGCCGCCGGAGGAAATTGCAAAAGCAGTGGAGAGTATCCGGGAGTCCGGAATACTTGACGGAAGTGTAAAACAGTGATAAAATTAAACAAGTGTGCCCTTTTTTTTAGTCCAATATTCGACTTGAAAAAAGGGAGTTCTGACAGAATAAAAAGTGAGGAGAGATAAAATGTCTGGACATTCCAAGTTTGCTAATATCAAACATAAAAAAGAAAAGAATGACGCGGCAAAAGGTAAGATTTTTACTGTGATCGGACGTGAGATCGCTGTGGCAGTTAAGGAAGGCGGAGCAGATCCTGCCAACAACAGCAAGCTGCGTGATGTAATCGCCAAAGCGAAAGCCAATAACATGCCGAACGATACCATCGAGAGAGGTATCAAGAAGGCAGCAGGCGATGCGAATTCCGTAAACTATGTACAGAATACTTACGAAGGCTACGGTCCAAGTGGTATTGCCATCATTGTTGAGACACTGACTGACAACAAAAACCGTACCGCAGCCAATGTTCGTGCGGCTTTTTCCAAGGGAAAAGGTAATATCGGAACCAGTGGATGTGTATCCTTCATGTTCCAGAAAAAGGGACAGATCATTGTATCCAAGGAAGAGTATGAAGTGGATCCTGATGAATTCATGATGCTGGCTCTGGATGCCGGAGCAGAGGATTTTGTGGAGGAAGAAGACAGCTATGAGATTACCACAGATCCGGATTCCTTTGGTGAAGTGAGAGAGGCACTGGAAAAAGAAGGTGTTCCGATGGCATCTGCAGAAGTTACAATGATTCCGGATAATTATGTGACATTGACAAACCCGGATGATATCAAGAATCTGAACCGTACACTGGATCTTTTAGATGAAGATGATGATGTTCAGGCAGTATATCATAACTGGGAAGAAGAATAGTAACGAAAATTAAAAAAGTAGAGAATAGAGGGCGTCTGTAAAAATTGTGAAAAAATAATGTGATATTTTCTTGCAATTTTCGCCTTCTTATTCTATAATACTTTAGTGTAGTAGATTGATAAATCTTCACATTTATAAAGAAAAAGGAGAATTAGTTATGAAGAAATTTATTGCAATGCTTTTATGCGCAGTTATGTGTGTATCTACTCTGGCAGGATGTGGATCTTCCACAGGAAATGAAGCAGATTCCTCAGAGGCACAGGCTACAGAAGCTGTAGCTGCAGAATCTGATTGGGAAGAAATCAGTGCAAAAGGTGAAATGACAATCGGTATGACATTATTTGCACCAATGAACTATTATGATGAAGACAACAACTTTGTTGGATTTGATACAGAACTTGCTAACGCAGTTGGCGAGAAACTCGGTATCAAGATCAACTTTATCGAAATCAACTGGGATTCCAAAGAAATCGAGTTAAATTCCAAAAATATCGATTGTATCTGGAACGGTATGTGTATCACAGAAGAAAGAAAACAGAACATGTCTATTTCCGAACCATATCTTTACAATACACAGGCAATCGTTATGAAAGCAGACAGAGAAGATGAGATCATGAGTGATGTATCCGGTCTTACAGTGACTGCAGAACAGGGATCCACCGGTGAAGGTAAGATCGACGGTTCTATTGAAGATGATGAGACAGTAGAAGTATCCGCTAAAGAATATTTTGCAAATGCAAACTATGTTGCTTCCGATTCTATGGCTAAGGCTCTCATGGAAGTTAAATCCGGAACAGCAGACCTTGCAGTAGTTGATAGTGTTTGTGCTCTGGCAATGGTAGGACCTGGAACTGATTATGAAGACCTTGTAGTAAACCTGGATAATAACTTTGGTCAGCAGGAATACGGTATTGCATTCCGCAAAGGAAGCGATTTAACTGAAAAAGTTGATGAAGCGATCAACGAACTTTACGAAGAAGGTAAAGTAGACGAAATCGCTGCAAAATATGGCTTAGAAGATATGTTAGTAAAATAATAAAACATAACATAATGAATATTAAGCAATAATGACAGAATCCGGATTTTCTGATTCAGCAAATGTGTTGAATGGAAAGCCGGATTCTTATTGTGGTTAAACCTCAAAATGTAATCGGGGTTTTGAAAGAAAGTATGTAGTAGAAAGAAGGAGAAAAACTTATGATGGCATCCAGTCCTTTAGAATCCCTGACCAGTGGATTTATCATGAATGTTGAACTGTTTGCGGTTACGTTACTTTTGGCACTGCCTCTTGGATTGGTTCTGACATTTTGTTCCATGTCAAAGTTTAAGCCTTTGCGCTGGACGATGAAAGTATTTATCTGGATCATCCGTGGTACACCGCTGATGCTTCAGCTCTTTGTGGTGTTATATGTGCCGGGCCTGCTTTTTGAAATGCCAATGTCATCCCGTTTTACGGCGGCGGTCATTGCCTTTGTCATTAATTATTCGGCATATTTTTCAGAAATATACCGTGGAGGAATTGAAAGTATTTCTGTGGGACAGTATGAGGCAGGTAAAGTGTTGGGTATGACTAGATCTCAGGTGTTCTTTAAGGTCATTTTACTTCAGGTAATTAAGCGGATTGTTCCGCCGATGAGCAACGAAGTAATTACTCTGACAAAAGACACATCCCTCGCCCGTGTCATTGGTCTGGCGGAAATTATTATGAGTGCAGAGCGTTTTACAAAACAGGGTCTGATCTGGCCACTGTTCTCTACGGGACTCTACTTCCTGGTATTTAACGGACTTCTTTCCCTGCTCTTTGGATGGATTGAGAAGAAGATGGATTATTTCCGGGTATAAGGAGGAACTGCTATGTCTATATTAGAAGTAAAAAATCTGAAAAAGAATTTTGGAAATGTAGAAGTATTAAAAGGAATCGATTTTTCTCTGGAAAAGGGAGAAGCTTTGGCCATGATCGGCGCATCGGGAAGCGGTAAAACGACATTGTTGCGTTGTCTGAATTTCCTTGAGAAACCGACAGAAGGTCAGATTTTAGTAAAAGGACAGGTGATTTACGATTCTGCTGATTTGAAATCTGCAAGTGAGGCGGAAATCAGGAAAAATCGTCTTCACTTTGGAATGGTTTTCCAATCCTTTAATTTGTTTCCTCAATATACAGCGCTTCAGAACTGTACCTTAGCCAAAGAACTCATGGCGAAAGAACGACCGGATTTCAAGTCAAATAAAAAACAGATTCTGGAAGAAATCAGAGAAGAAGGAGAGACAATCCTCACCAGCGTAGGTCTGCAGGATAAAATGAACAATTATCCTCATCAGCTTTCCGGAGGTCAGCAACAGCGTGTGGCAATTGCGAGAGCACTTATGCTTCAGCCGGATATTCTCTGTTTTGATGAACCAACATCTGCACTGGATCCTGAATTGACCGGAGAAGTATTAAAAGTTATCCGCGGATTGGCTGACAAGAAGACTACCATGGTTATTGTTACCCACGAGATGCAGTTCGCCAGAGATGTATCTGATAAAGTACTGTTTCTGGATCAGGGAAATGTGGCTGAATACGGAACTCCACAGCAGGTATTTGAGAATCCGAAGGAAGAGAGAACACGCCAGTTCCTGGAAAGATATTTTGAGCAATAAATGATTCATAATGAAAGATATAGAAAAACAACTGCCTTTTTGAAAATACAGGCAGTTGTTTTTTTGCATAAAAAATTATTTGATGTTCGGTAGATGATATTCTTCCGCAAGTTCCCGGAATACCGGCAATGCTTTTATAATACGCTCTGTCGGCACGCAGTAGGCGATTCGGAAATGTCCGGGACAGCCGAATATATCGCCGGGAACCAGCATCAGATTCTTTTCCCTGGCTTTTTCACAAAAGGCGTAGGAATCCGGTTCCGGAGAACGAGGGAACATGTAAAATGTTCCACCCGGTTCCACACAGGAATAACCATATTCTATGAGGGCTTCGAACAGAATATTTTTATTCTTTTCATACACACTCAGATCTGAAGTTTCTGTGCATACTTCTCCGACAGTTCTCTGCATCAGAGAAGCGGGACCGTTTTGCCCGATGGTTCTGGAAATCTGAGGGCAGATTTCAATGATTGCCTTGGAATATGTACATTCCGGAGAGACGGCCAGATAACCGATTCGTTCTCCCGGAAGAGAAAGGGATTTGCTGAAAGAATAGCAGGTTAGTGTATCCTTATAAAAATTGGCAATATAAGGACTGTCTGTTCCCTTAAATATAATGTCGCGATAAGGCTCATCGGATATCAGGTAAATCGGATGGCCGAATTCTTCTGATTTCTCCGTGAGAATTTCAGAAAGCTTCTGGATGGTTTCCGTGGAATAAACAATACCCGATGGATTATTTGGTGAATTAATCAGTAATGCTGTTACGGAAGGAGTCAAATGTTCTTCCAGAGCATCGAAATTAATCTGGAACGAATCAATATTTGCTGGTAAAATGGTCAGTTTCAGACCGGCACCGGCGGTATATGGTTTGTACTCAGAAAAGCATGGAGCAAAAGTCAGGATCTCATCTCCTGGATTGGTGACAGCCCTTAAGGCATGGGCCAGTGCCCCTGCAGCGCCTATTGTCATGAAAATATTAGAAGAAGTATAATGACATCCGTAGGTTCTGTTCAGACTGTCAGCAATTTGTTCTCTTACCTCCATAATACCAAAGCTTGGGCTATACCCATGAAGAGAAAGGGGATTCAGGGAATTCAGTTTATCAATCATCGTCTGATTGACGCAAGAAGGTGCCGGGACGGAAGGATTACCGAGACTGAAATCATAAATATTCTCCTCACCTACAAGTTTGGCTTTCTCCTGGGCATACTGAAAAATTTCAAAAATAATATCTTTTTCTGTCAACATGGATGAATAGTATTTATTTATCATAACAAATTCCTTTCTTTTGTATAGAAGAATTATCTATTATTTTATCACACTGCAGTAAAAAGAACAAGATGACAGGGAGTTGACGAATTTCCAGTAAATGGATATAATCAGATAGAAGTATTATAAAGAGGAGATTGGTGATGGAGAATTATACAATTTTAATGGCACCCTATTCTGTCGGGCCGGATTCTTATAAAAAAATACCGGAATATTGTCGTTTATATGGAACAAAAGCGGTGGTGATCGGAGGAAAAAAAGCAATGGCTGCAGCCAAAGATAAGATTCTGGCATCCATTGCTTCATCAGATATAGATATTCTTGAATTTGTTTGGTTTGGAAATGAATGTACTTTTGAGACCGCAAAACATCTTGAAGAATCAGAAGCTGTTCAGGCAGCGGATATGATTTTTGCCGTGGGTGGCGGAAAGGCAGTCGATACCTGCAAGCTTGTCAGTATTGATCTGAACAAACCTTATTTTACTTTTCCGACCATTGCGTCCAATTGTGCAGCCAGTTCTGCATTATCTATCGTATATAATGAAGATGGCAGTTTTTGTGATTTTGTACATTTCCTCGAATCGGCGAAACATGTTTTTATTGACACGGAGATTATTGCAAAGGCACCGAAAGAATACTTATGGGCAGGAATCGGGGATACTTATGCCAAGTACTATGAGGTCAGTGTCTCGGCCAGAGGAGAGAAGCTGGAGCATTATATGGCACTCGGTGTGAACATGAGCCGTATGTGTATGGAAACTCTTGTCGAATACGGGGCTCAGGCTCTGGAGGATAATAGCAGGGGAATTGCTTCTTATGAGCTGGAGCAGGCAGTTCTTGCCATCATTATCACAACAGGATGGGTATCTTCACTTGTTGCCAGAAATCATACAATGGATTATAATGGAGGTGTGGCTCACGCATTCTTTTATGGGCTGTGTAATCTGCCCAAATTTGATGAAAATCATCTTCATGGAGTGGTTGTCGGCTTTGGCGTACTTCTTCTTCTGCTTATTGACGGGCAGGAAGAAGAGTGCAGGAAGATGATTGAATTCAACAGGAGCGTAGGCCTTCCGGTATCACTTTCTGATATTGGAGTGACAATGGAGCAGGTGGCAGCATGCACCGCAACGATGGTGAAGGATGAAGATCTTGAGCACTATCCGTATAAAGTGACGGAGGAGATGATTCTGGAAGCAGCGAAAAAACTCGATAAATAACATATTTTATTCACATAAAACCTGTATAATATTACAGAAACTATAATCGGATTATAAGCTTAATTTCCATGAGCAAATTACTTTTTTCGTGGATCCGATTGAAATGAGAAAAGGAGGAGGATATCATGCGTAAATTATTTTCTCAAATGACAACTTTATGTTTGGTTTTTGTAATGTGTCTGGCATTTTCTATATGCATTCATGCACAGGGAACCACTGCAGAAACTACTACAGAAACTACTACACAAACAAAACCAGAAGTAAAACCGGCACCGGCGGTACCTACAGTAACGGAAGTAAAAGGCGGAAGCAAAAGGGTTAAAATTTACTGGAATACTGTTCAGGGTGCTGAGGGATACTGTGTTTATATGAGCAGTAATTCCAAAGTGAGCTATGAAAAGGTTGCAGATATCGCTAACGGTGAGGAAGGCAAATATACCAAAACAGGTCTTGTAAACGGCAGCACCTATTTCTTTTATGTGACTTCCTATGTGAAAAATGAAGATGGTACAATCAGCGAGAGTGCACGATCTGTAGAAGTCAGTGGCAAACCGGCGTCTGTTCATACCACTTCAAAAGCACCTTTGAAATATTCTTCAAAGAGTTCTTTTATAAAATCAGCTGCATATAAGAAATATTCCGGAATCAAAAATAACTATAAATATGAAAAGAGTTTTGCGATTCCTGGATTAAAATATACTAATGTGGGTGGATTTGAAAGTACTGCCATGCTTCCACAGGATATGTGTTTTGCAGGTGGATATATGCTGATTTCTGCATATGATAAGAGCGGAGCGGATGAATCTGTGATTTATGTTCTGAATAAAACAAGCAGATCTTACATCACGACCATCGTTCTTCCAGACAAGGCTCAGGTATCCGGTATGACTTATGATGGCAAACGTATCTGGCTTACAGGACAGAATTGTATCATGAGTATTCCGTTAACTACCATACAGACAGCCGTAAACAATGGCGGAAGCTATCTGATCGTAAATGAATATGAAAACAAGATTCCGCTCAAGATGACCACTTCTTTCCTCTGCTATTATAATAATGTGCTGTGGGTTGGAAGCTATAACGCGACAGCTTCATCAATTGCTTACGGTTATACATTGACTGAGGCAAACAATACGGTAACACTGACAGAACTTTACAAAATGACAATACCGAAGGCTACTCGCTCTATGGCAATTGATACCAATGGAAAAATGTATATTACCAGAAGTTATAAAACTTCATCTTCAAAGAGTGGATATATTTCAAAAATTTCTTCTTATACGCCGAACTTCACCCAGCCGACTGCATCATCTTACATAGCAAAGGGTTCAGCTAAGAAGTCGATCACTCTTCCGCCGCTTTGTGGAGGTGTAACTGTAAAAGGATCATATGTTTTTGTATCTTTCAGTTCTACAAGATATCCGGCTTGCAAATATCCGGTAGATCGTGTAATTGCCCTTCGTAAGTCAAAATTATAAGATTGAAGGAGATAAAATGACATTTCATCAATTAGACATAAATCAAATGAGCATAAATCCATTCCAGAGAATAGGAAATGAATGGATGTTAATTACAGCAAAAAAAGGGGAGACTGTCAATACCATGACAGCTTCCTGGGGAATGATGGGAGTTTTCTGGGGGGAAAATGTGGTTACTGTTGGAATCCGTCCTCAGAGATACACGAAAGAATTTGTCGACGCGGGAGACATTTTCACCCTGACCTTTTTTGACGGAGAACGGAAAAAAGAGATGGGTTATCTGGGAAGTGTTTCAGGGAGAGACGAAGACAAGATTAAAAAAGTGGATTTCCATGTTACAGAAATTGATGGAGCACCGACTTTTGAAGAAGGTAAATTAGTATTTGTGTGCAAAAAATTAATGGAAACGCCTCTTGATCCGGCAGACTTTAAAGAAAGCTGGATTGATGAAAAATGGTATGAGGCTCACGATTATCATATAATGTATACGGCGGAAGTGATTGGGGTATATCAATCCGGTCAGGAAGTATAGTTCCTGACTGGATTCGGGTCGAACGTAAAGAGAAAGTCTTTTTCGACTGAGTTCAAGAACGCCTCGGCGTACTTGTTGCGAGATGCGCGTCATGCGTTAGCATGACAAATTTCTAATGCGCATCTCTGCAATCCGCCGGAGGCTTAACATTTCAGAAGGGGATTGTTACCCGCTACTGGAACTAGTTTATTTCCC
>JAQYIU010000106.1 GCA_028721415.1 Lachnospiraceae bacterium
CAATGAATGAAATGTCTGGGGTTGAACCTGGTGATCTGCATAGGCGATTGGTGTCTGTGATGGTCATCAGATACAACCCCTTTGGTTGGTTAGAAAGGATTATATGATGGATTATGCTCCGATTTTGATTTCGTTAAAGACGGCTTCCCTCAGTATTGTCATTACTTTTTTTCTTGGGGTGGCAGCTGCAGAGCTGGTGTTTCGTCTGAAAAATAAAAATCTGAAAATGATACTCGATGGCATCTTTACCCTGCCTCTGGTGTTACCGCCGACGGTGGCGGGATTTTTCCTTCTATATATATTCGGAATCCGTCGCCCTGTGGGGAAATTTCTGGTGAATTATTTCGCCGTGAAAGTGGCCTTTTCCTGGGGAGCCACCGTTCTGGCGGCAGTTCTGATTTCTTTCCCGCTTATGTACCGGGCCGCAAGAGGTGCTTTTGAGCAGATGGATCCTGATTTGCTGTCAGCGGGAAGAACTCTGGGAATGTCCGAATGGAAGATTTTCTGGAAAGTACAGCTTCGGGTATCTGGTCCCGGTGTGGTATCGGGTGCAGTTCTTGCCTTTGCCAGAGGATTGGGAGAGTTTGGAGCCACAGCGATGATTGCCGGAAACATCAATGGAAGAACGAGAACGTTGCCTCTGGCCGTTTATTCTGCGGTGGCTTCCAGCGATATGAAAACTGCCTCTCAATATGTGGCGATTCTGGTTTGTATTTCCTTTATTGTGGTTGTATTTATGAATTATTTATCCATGAAAGAGAAGAAGAGATAGGAGAGAACAATGGCATTATCCGTACATATAAGAAAAAAATTAAAAGATTTTCCTCTGGATGTTCATTTTGAAACGGAAAACGGCTGTCTAGGTCTCCTTGGTTCTTCCGGATGTGGAAAGAGCATGACCTTAAAATGTATTGCCGGCATTGAGACCCCGGATGAAGGAAAAATTGTTTTGAATGGCAGGGTATTATTTGATTCAGAGAAAAAAATCAATCTGCTGCCCCAGAAGCGGAAAGTCGGCTATTTATTCCAGAGTTATGCACTGTTCCCAAATATGACAGTGAGAGAAAATGTGGAGTCCGGGATTTTCGGTTCCGGAAAGAAATTTGCTTCCAGAGCGGAAAAAAATAATTACATCATGAAATTATTGGAACAATTTCATGTGAGCGAACTGGCAGACGCCTATCCGGGAAAAATGTCCGGAGGACAGCAGCAAAGAACTGCCCTTGCCCGCATTGTCGCATCCAGTCCCGATATTCTGCTCCTTGACGAACCGTTTTCTGCTTTGGATAGTTTCCTCCGAGAACAGCTTTTGCAGGAAATGAAGGGGTTTCTGGAATCTTATCAGAAAGATGTTGTCATGGTTTCCCATAACCGGGATGAAGTCTATCAGATGTGTAATCAGATGGCCATCATGGGCAAAGGAAATATTGAAATTTCAGGTGAGATCAAAGCATTATTTGCAAATCCCACCACCACAGGAGCCGCCCGGCTTACTGGCTGTAAGAACATTTCAACGGCACAACGATTGGATTCCCACACCCTGTATGCAGAAGAATGGAATATGAAACTCTATACTCTGGAAGAAATTTCTCCAGAAATTACCCATGTGGGAATACGAGCCCACGATCTCAGAGAAGCAGAAATCGGCGATATCAATGTGATGGAATGTCAGCTCGATCGCATCTCCGAAGCGCCATTTGAAATGTATCTTCTTTTAAAGAACAAAGAAAAAGAACAATTTGTGGATAACCCGGCTGAAATCACCCCGGTCTGGTGGAAAATCTCCAAAAAAGAATGGCAGGAAGAACAAAAAAATGTTCCGGAAAAAATCTTCTTTCCACCGGAACATTTGCTGTTGTTGAAATAATGTTTTATGCTTTTTTTTGAAATTGTTTCCGATATTGTGCCGGAGTGAGATGTAATTCTTTTATGTTGGTATTGTAATTCAGGCAGCTGCCATGATTGGTATTGCACTTGGTGGTGGAGCATTATTTATGATTGTGGCCATGATTGCCTGTTATAACATTGGTAACCAGTTCGCCGGTGAGTCTATTTACAAAGTGTGGACCCAGGAATCCTTCCCATCAGAAGCGCGTGCTTCCATGCAGGGCTTCATCAATGGATTTTCCAGATTCTGCTGTGGTCTTTTCGCATTGATTACTCCATGGCTGGTTGCTCCGGAAAGAATTCAGACAACCATGTATGGATTTGCAGGTATCGTAATCATCAGTGCAATTGCAGGTACCGTAATGATTTCTTTACAGAAAAAACATGGTGTAGGACAGATGTAATATAACATGTGGGTAAAAATGGCATTTACATTTCAGATAAATAACGATATTCAATTTATTCATAATGAAAAATTTTTAACAAAAGCAGAAGAAAATCGCCCGGCTATTCAGACAGAAACTATCGTTCCGAACCGTCTGGTAGACGTGGTAGATGATGTGACAAAGTTAAATAATATTGGCGTAGTGACCAGTGAAAAAAATATCGAAAATCTGCAAGAGTTCGGGTGTAAACGAAATGCCAAATTAATTCTTGATTTTGGAGATCATCGAGTGGGAACCTTTCAAATTGATATTGACCAGAAAGGATCCCAGATGGATGCTCCTCTGTATCTTCGCATTAAATTTGCAGAAATGCCCTGTGAACTGGCTGCGGAATCGTCTGACTATGATGGATGGCTTAGTCGTTCATGGATTCAGGAAGAATTTGTCCATATCGATGAATTGCCGGTTACATTGAAACTTCCAAGAAGATATAGAATTACAAAAAATTTATGATGTTGGAGTGAAAACATTAGCGGATTGTATGCAAGATGTATTTGAAGATGGTCCAAAAAGAGACCGGAGATTATGGCTTGGGGATCTTCGATTGCAGGCATTGGCAAAAATTGCAAATGATAAAGAAATAAGAAAATATCAGGATAAACTCACTTTGATTTCTGACTATGCAAAAAATAATCTATATAATGCAGAGAAGAATATGTTTGTTACCAATGGTGATGAATATAATATTGCCAGTCAGGTATGGATGGTACTTGCCCATGTAATGGATGACGAGACAAATCAGAAAATAATGAAAACTGCCATTCATGAATTATTCCCGATAAAAAATATTGCAACTCCATACATGTATCATCATATTGTTGAGGCTATTTTTGAAGCGGGATTAAAGGAAGAAGCCGTTCAGCTGATGAAAGATTATTGGGGAAAAATGTTGTCACTTGGTGCAGATACCTATTGGGAAGCATTTGATCCGGATCAAACAGATTATTCTCCATATGGATCACCAATCGTGAATAGTTATTGTCATGAATGGAGTTGTACCCCGGTTTATTTGTTGAGTAAATACATGTAAACGGAATTTGCTATATCAATCCAAAATGCTTTAACGCGACATAGATTCCGTCGCGGTCTACCGGCGTTGTCACATAGGAAGTCTCTCCCAATATTTCCGGGAAGGCATTTCCCATGGCAACGCTGTTTTTTACGTGGCGGAGCATGGAAAGATCATTGGGTGCGTCACCAAAAACATAACAATCATCCAGAGAAAGCCCGAGATGTTTCACTACAACATCAATTCCGCTGGCTTTGGAACACTCCTTCGGAACAGCCTCACCAAATCCGTAAGGACGTCTTTTCGGAGCCCCCATCAACTGAAAATCCTTTTCTGTAAGTGCATAAAAACGCTCAAGATCACTGTTTTCATCGGTGATAATCACAAATTTATCGAAATCAAGCTCCGGATCATCAAAACTGCGGGCTGCATCTTCCATCTCTATTTTCGTGTAAGATTCATAAATATGGGCAAGAGGTGGAAGAAATGTTTCGTCATAATTATAATAGCAGGCCGAATGTCCCTCAAAAACTCCCTGAATACGCGTCTCTTTTAACACATCTTTCATACGCAACTGAAGCTCTTTCGGAATCTCATGGTGGAAAATGGTCTCCCCATGCAAAATCACTTCCGTACCACATCCGCATATGTATCCGTCAAAAGGAAAATCCCGTATAAGCTTTGGCATAAAAGAATAAGTTCTGCCACTGTTGATGAAAATGTAATGACCGTTTTTCTGAGCAGTTTTCAATGCCTGAATGGCACTCTCCGGAATGTATCCTGGGATGCCGCCGGCAAGAAGCGTGCCGTCGATATCAAAAAATAAAAGTTTTCTATTCATAAATATATCCTCTTTCTTCTAGAAGGTGATTAAATAATTATAGAATCAGAATATTTAAAAAGCAAGAAAAACATTGCTGACAAAAATTTACAAAGAGAAAAATATGAGGGAATAGAGAGGCTTAAGAATTCTGAAGATGATGTACTGGACACCTCCATTCTTTGGTGTTAGAATATCCTTCAATAGCAGAGTTGCCTCCGGTAGGAGGCAGCTCAATTAATAAATATAAGGAAGGAAGTACAATTATGGCTAATCCAATCGTAACAATTACAATGGAAAATGGGGATGTGATGAAAGCAGAATTATATCCGGAGATCGCTCCGAATACAGTGAATAATTTCATTTCTCTTGTAAAAAAAGGATTTTATGATGGATTGATTTTCCATCGTGTCATCAAAGGATTTATGATTCAGGGCGGATGTCCTCTCGGAAATGGAACCGGTAACCCGGGATACAGCATCAAGGGTGAGTTCAGCAATAACGGTTTTACGAATCAGTTAAAGCACAGTGCAGGCGTATTATCCATGGCTCGTTCCATGATGCCGAACTCCGCAGGTTCCCAGTTCTTTATCATGCACAAACCGGCACCTCATCTGGATGGAGAATATGCTGCATTCGGTAAGATCATTGAGGGTATGGATGTTGTGGATAAAATTGCAAACGAAAAAACATTCCGTGATTCACCGTACCATAAACAGGTGATGAAGTCTGTTACAGTGGACACTTTTGGAGTGGATTATCCGGAACCGGAGATTATCAAACGATAAGTATGGAAAGATAGTATAACAGTTTCCATCCATATAAGTAAGAATAGAAAAACAACGATTTTTCTCAACACAAAATCTTAGAAGGAACATATTTATAAGAAAATGAACCTGAGTAGAGATAAAGTGTGAAAAGAATCGTTGTTTTTTATATGAAATTATTTGATTTTGGTAGAGTAGTTATGCATGAGCGAGATTACTTTTTGTTTGAGAAATAATAAATGGAGAGAGTGCTTTTACAATATAATCGGCATGGTCTTCGTTATAAATATAGAGATCGACAGGATGGGAGATATCCAGACTGAAAATGCCCATCACGGATTTGGCATTGACTCTGCAACTTCCTGATACCAGATCAAAACGACCGTGATATTCGTTAATTATTTTCACAAAAGAAGTAATTTTATCCATGGAATCAATACAAATTTTTTTCGTAATCACTTGTTATTCCTCCTGAATTCTTATCTGCACGGTTAACGTCAATTGATGTATGAATGTTCTTTATTAAATAAAGTAATTATTACAAACTCTTTAAGATAATGTTAGCACTTTGTAAAAAAAAATCAAGATGTAAAAAATAACATAATTTATTTCCATGAGCATAATCTAATAGGAAAAGATGCCGAGAAAAAGAAAATGAATATGGATAATTTGTACGATGCACAGGTGAATATTACATCAGATTGTGCAAATGCAGCTGTGAATGAAGAATATCAGAGTTATTTGATTGATCTTGCTCTGGAAAGTGAATATGTTCTGGAGCAATATCCGGATTATTGTTATGTTCCGATTGGCCAGAATTTTTCTATTCTGTATTTCAGGGGAGATACCCCTTTTCTGGGGGATAGTGCCTATGCCTACTATAATCGGATTCCAAAGTGTTATGGGCTGATGAGCACCCGGGAACTTGAGGAAATCGGAGTGGCAAAAGTACAGCGTTTTCCGCAGCTTGCTCTCCGTGGGCAGGGGGTTTTAGTCGGGATTATTGATACCGGAATTACGGTGACGAATCCCTTGTTTGTATTTGAGGATGGTTCGAGCAAAATAGCTGCTCTGTGGGACCAGACTGATCAGACAGGCGAACCTCCGGCGGAGTTTTCTTTTGGGACGGAATGGATCAGAGAGAAGATTGACGAGGCGTTGCGGAGAAATCCCCGGAGTGTTCCACGGGATGAGAATGGGCATGGAACGTATCTTGCTGCCATTGCAGCAGGAAGAGAGGATGAGGAATCCGGATTTTCAGGAGTAGCTCCGGACAGTGAGCTTGTCGTGGTGAAATTAAAGCAGGCCAAAAAATATCTGAGAGAATTTTATTCCATTGATGAGGATATCTGGGCTTGTCAGGAAGATGATGTGATGATGGCCATCCGGTATATTATGAGAAAAGCTTTTCTTTTACAAAAACCGGTGTCCATCTGTATTGGATTAGGAACCAATCTGGGAGGGCATAAAGGAACCAATAATCTTGCCCGTTATATTTCTTCCTCTTCTTTGCTTTCCGGAGTTTCTTTTCAGATTGCCAGCGGAAATGAAGGAATTTCCGGTCATCATTATCATGGGAAAATGCAGGAAGGAGAAAATGTACAGACCGTTGATTTCAATGTGGCAGAAAATGAATCGGGTTTTATCATGGAATTGTGGGGAAGTGCCCCGGCAGAATTTTCAGTGGGTTTGATATCTCCGGGAGGAGAGAGAGTAGAAAGGATTCAGCTTAAGCTCAATGAATTTCGGAGCATACGTTTCTTCCCGGAAGAGACCGTGTTGGAAATCCGCTCTTATCCGGGGGAAATCATCAGCGGTGACCAGGTGATCCGCATGAATTTTCGAAAACCTGCTGCGGGTACCTGGCGTCTTATTGTATATCTGAATCGTGATGGCAATCCAGATTACGACCTCTGGATGCCAATCAGTAACTTTATCAAAGAAGATACTTTTTTCCTCAATGCCTCCTCCACAGAAACTGTCACTTCACCGGGAGACTCGGTTTATGGGATGACCTATGTGCCTTACGATGTGGAAAATGACAGCCTTTATATCCGGGCGAGCCGGGGATACACCAGAGATAGTCGGGTGAAGCCGGATCTGGCAGCCCCGGGTGTATCCGTTACAATCCCCTCTGCCATGAAAGGAGGCAGAGAAATTGTCAGAAGCGGCAGCAGTGTGGCAGCGGCCTTTGGAACAGGCATATCTGCCCTCATTCAGGAATGGGCCTTCGTTCGATTTAATGACTCCACCATGACCAGCCAGAAAATGCGTTTTTATCTCATCCAGGGAGCCATGCGCCCCGGAGCCTTCACCTATCCCAATCGGGACTGGGGTTACGGAATCGTAAATCTATACGATGCCTTTCTGGCGATGAGAGGCTAATCATAATATGAGGTTTGTGTCACAATCTCAATCATATACCTTGATATAGCCGCCGTCGGATTTGGCTCCGTTGTAATACATGCTTTCAGAAAATTCAGTACAAGGGAACATGAATCGCATCAGGTCATCCAGCTCAACGATTTTGACACGATCGCCGCCTTCGTACCATGAACGGTCGATGGCATCATAAAGGAATACTTTTCCGTTAGTGAGTGCTCCGAGGAAAACCATGGTGTGGTAGGAATTGGTCCAGCGTTGATTTTTCTTTCCTGTCTTATTATTTCGTTGGCCGACTTCAAAGATGATCGGATTGCCGGTTTTCAGATGGGAGAGAATGTCTTCCCTTGCCGTTTTTTCTTCGTAAGTTCGTATATAGGTATTGTTGACATTGTACTTACTTAATATAGAAGAAATTCCATACAAAGACAGGGGCATCTGTTTTGGAAGAGCACGCTCTACATGTTCTCTTTGCCAGGAAGAAGCCTTTACGGTTTCTTTTTCCGGACCGTCAATCACTTCATTTGGAAGAATGCCGCAGTAGCGGTCGTTGTAAGCTCCGAGAACAGAAGCAAGAGAGCAGGTGGCACAGCCGTGCCAGGCAATATACTTATCGTATTTTGGATAATTATGTGCGTTTTGTTTAAATAATCGATAGGTTCGTTTCTCTCCGTTGGCTGTCAGAATAGAAAAATCACAGGCTTTTCCGCTGTAATCGTTGGAGATGACATTGACATATACTCTGGCAGTATGGCTGCCGCGCCGACAGGTGATAGTGGCAGAGCCATTTCCTTTTGCAGTAATCTTACCGAACATATCTACTCTGGCAACTCCGGTATCATCGCTGCTCCAGGAAAAATCATTGTAAATATTTCCTCGCAAACCAGCTCTGTCGTTGATTTCCACTTTGTAAGAATCTCCTAGTTCCATGAAAAGGAGAGTATCTTTCAAAGTAAAAGAGGAGTCGTCCTTTTTGAAAGTGGAAGTGGCGGTTTTCCGGGCAGATACCTGAATCTTACAGCAAATAAGCTGATCAAAATGATTATATATGATCTGTGCTGTGCCTGTATTATGTGCGGTCAGAAGTCCGCTCTCACTGATGTTTACCACATACGGGTTGGAACTATAATAAAGGGAGAGACGATCTGTCGATGACAAAAGAACGTTCTGTGAAGTATCCATCTCCATAGTGAGAGAAAGAACCTGTCCGGATAAAAGACCTGGCTTTTGTGATCGGGTTGCGGCTTTGCCTGTGAGAGAAAAAATGTATAACAGGCAAAAAAACAGCAGATATACCATCGCTGTTTTTCTTTTGTAATCTTTTTTTAATTGAAAACATAATTGGTTTCGGTTCATTATTCAGCAATCTCCACCTGAATATTATTTTTGGCAAGGATGTCCAATACTTCACTGGAAACGCCGGAATCTGTACAGATGGTGTCAATTTCAGAAAATGTAGACTGGATGACAACACCTTTCTGGGAAAACTTGGTGGAATCAGCCAGAATAATCATGCGATTGGCAGAATCAGCCATGTACTTCATAGTTTCCACACGCATCAGATCATCGCAGGTGAAACCGGCTTCCGGTATAAAACCGTCGGTTCCTACAAAGAACTTGTCTACAAAAAATTCCTTGGCGCATTTGCGGATCAGCGGACCGACCATGCCCTGGTATTCTTTCTGGTATTCGCCACCGAGAAGAAGGACTTTCCGAATCGGAAGCTCGCGGATGCGGATGGCGATATAGGCAGAGTTGGTGATGATCGTGATATCCTTTTTTAACTTGGCAAGCTGTTCTGCAAGCAGCGCACAGGTCGAACCGGATTCCAGCATGACAGTCTCGCCATTAGAAACCATTTCTGCGGCCTTTGTTGCGATTTTTAATTTTGTTTCGTAATTAATGGTTAAACGTGTATTGATGTCGTTGGCATTTTTAATTAACGCATACCCGTGTTCTCTTGCCAGAAGACCTTCCTCTTCCAGAAAATCCAGATCCTTTCGGATGGTGACCTGAGAGACATCGAGCATCTCAGCAAGACGGCTGACTTCAATTTTTTGATAAAGATTTACCAATTTTATAAGTTTGGACTGACGGTCTGTCATATGAAACACCTCTTTCTTTCTAAAGGAAGTATAGCATAGAAAATAAGAAAAGTAAAAGAAATAATGAAAGCAGTTGTCGAAGATTTTTTCAGGTGTTTCGAAGATTGTGAAGAAAAAATCGTATCGAAAAAAATAAAGATGGAATGTATACGAATCGGATAAAAAATGTTATACTAATGATGAAATTCATGTAATTGTGTCACGCAATTACAAAAGGAATGGAACAGAAAGCGAGATGAATTTATGAGTCAGGAAAAAGTTGATAGAAGAAAAGAATATAAGAAGAATCATAAAAAGATTTTAGCCAGAGAAAAGAGGAGAGCAAAGATTTCCAAAGCAATCGGGTATCTGTGCCTGATCTGCATTCTGGGAGGGGTCGGATTTTCCTTCTATCTCAAGCTGAATCCGGCACCGGAATCGAATACCAATACATTTTACAGTCTGATTGCGACAGACAGTTACGGAATTCTTGATCCGTCTTTACCTGAATAAGTCTATCAGATATGTCAGTCCGTTTTTGAAAGTGAATCAGGAACGGACTTTCTTTTATTTCTTACGTATATAAAATACCATTTTTCAAAAAGAGGTGAAGCTATGGCATTTACACATTTACATGTCCATACGGAGTATAGTTTGCTGGATGGCTCCAGTAAGATCAAAGAGCTTCTTCCGAGAGCGAAGGAATTGGGCATGGACAGTCTGGCCATTACCGACCATGGAGTCATGTATGGTGTCATCGATTTTTATAAAAAAGCCAAAGAGGTGGGAATTAAGCCGATTCTCGGCTGTGAGGTTTATGTGGCACCGGGCTCCCGATTTGACAGAGAACAGAGCAAAGGCGAAGATCGCTATTATCATCTGGTTCTGCTGGCGGAGAATAATAAAGGCTATCAGAATCTCATGAAGATCGTCACCCGGGGATTTACGGAAGGCTATTATTATCGGCCGCGAGTTGATTATGAGATTCTTGAACAATATCATGAGGGAATTATTGCGTTAAGTGCCTGTCTGGCAGGAGAGATTCCCAATAAGATATTAAAAGAAGATTTTGAGGGATCCAGAGCGGCGGCAAGGAGAATGAATGATCTTTTTGGACCGGGTAATTTCTTCCTGGAACTGCAGGATCATGGTATCCGGCAGCAGACGCAGGTGAATTCCACCATCATGCGGCTTTCGAAAGAATTGGATATCCCTCTGGTGGTCACCAATGATGTCCATTATATTAACGAGGAAGATGCGGTTCCTCATGATCTGCTTCTCTGCATACAGACCGGTAAGCTGGTATCCGACACGGATCGAATGCGGTATGAGGGAGGACAGTTTTTCCTGAAATCAGAGGAAGAGATGCAACGGATTTTTCCTTATGCCAGGGAGGCACTGGAAAATACCCACAAGATTGCAGAACGGTGTAATGTAGAGATTGTGTTTGGCGAGCAGAAGGTGCCGAAATTTGACGTGCCGGAAGGCTATGATGCATTTTCTTATCTGAAAGAACTGTGTGAGGCAGGATTGAAAAAACGATATGGAGACCCGCCGCCAAAGAATCTGATAGAACGGTTGGAGTATGAGCTTGATACCATTAAAAATATGGGATACGTGGATTATTTCCTGATCGTGTGGGATTTTATCCGTTTTGCCAAAAGTCAGGGGATTGCCGTAGGGCCGGGACGAGGTTCGGCGGCCGGAAGTATTGTCTCCTATTGTCTGGAAATCACCAATATTGATCCGATTCGCTATCAGTTGATTTTTGAACGTTTCCTGAATCCGGAACGTGTTTCCATGCCGGATATTGATATTGACTTCTGTTATGAGAGACGGCAGGAGGTCATTGATTACGTATATCAGAAATATGGAAAAGATAAAGTAGTTCAGATTATCACCTTCGGAACCATGGCAGCCCGGATGGCCGTCCGGGACGTGGGAAGAGTACTGGCTATCCCTTATGCCCAGGTGGATAAGGTAGCTAAAATGATACCGATGGAACTGGGAATCACCATTGAAAAAGCCTTGAATTCCAATCCGGAATTGAAGCAGGCTTACGATTCCGATGAGACCACGAAAAACCTTATCGACATGTCCATGCGCCTGGAAGGATTGCCGAGACATACTTCCATCCATGCTGCCGGCGTAGTGATCGGCTCCCGTCCTCTGGACGAATTTGTTCCTCTCTCCAGAGGGGCAGATAATGTTATTACCACCCAGTTTACCATGACAACCATCGAGGAATTGGGACTTCTCAAAATGGATTTCCTGGGACTCCGGACTCTCACAGTCATTCAGGATGCAGTCCGGATGATCGAGAAAAAAATCGGTCAGCCATTTGATATTGAAACAATTGATTATGAGGATGCCAAAGTATACGAAATGATCGGCCAGGCAAAGACAGAAGGGGTGTTCCAGCTGGAAAGTGCCGGGATGAAGTCCTTCATGCGGGAACTCAGACCGGAGAATCTGGAAGATATCATTGCCGGAATCTCTTTGTACCGCCCGGGACCGATGGATTTCATTCCCAAATATATCAAAGGAAAACAAAACAAAGATTCCATTCAGTATAGCTGTCCGGAACTGGAAGAAATTCTGGCACCGACCTACGGGTGTATCGTATATCAGGAGCAGGTAATGCAGATCGTTATGAAGCTTGCCGGTTACACCTTGGGCAGAAGCGATCTGGTTCGCCGTGCCATGTCCAAGAAAAAGGGCGATGTGATGGCAAGAGAACGGCAGAATTTCGTTTATGGTAATGAAGAAGAGGGTGTGGAAGGCTGTATCAAACGGGGAATTCCGGAATCGATTGCCAACCACATTTTTGATGAAATGATTGATTTTGCCAAATATGCCTTTAATAAATCCCATGCCGCAGCTTATGCCGTGGTGGCGTATCAGACCGCCTGGCTGCGTTGCTATTATCCGGTGGAATTTATGGCAGCTTTACTTACTTCTGTGATTACAAATACGAAAAAAATCACAGAATATATCAATACCTGCCGAAGTATGGGAATCCGCATTTTGCCGCCGGATATCAATGAAGGAGAAAGTGGTTTTTCTGTTTCTGACGGATCAATCCGATATGGTCTCACTGCCATTAAGAGTCTTGGAAAGAATGTTATTGACGCTGTGGTCGAAGAGAGGAATATCCGTGGCCCTTATAAAAATCTGAAAGATTTTATGGAGCGGCTTACGACGAAAGAAATCAATAAGAGAACCATTGAGAACCTGATCAAATCCGGTGCGATTGACAGTCTCGGTGCCACCCGGAAACAGTTGATGATGGTCTATCCACTGGTCCTTGACGAGGTGAACCGGGAAAGAAAAGAAAATATCAGCGGCCAGATGTCCCTTTTTGATTTCTTTTCAGAAGAAGAAAAAAAGGAATACGAAATTAAATATCCCGATGTGGGAGAATATGAGTCTTCTCAGAAGCTTGCCTTTGAAAAAGAGGTGCTGGGCATCTATGTCAGCGGACATCCTCTGGAACATTATATGGAATCCATGAAAAAACAGATCACAGCCAAAACCACAGATTTTGAACCGGATGAAGATACGGGACATGCGGTTGTTAAAGACGGATACCACTACATTGTGGGAGGAATGTTATCCGGAATTACCGTAAAACTCACCAAGACCAATCAGAATATGGCATTTTTAACGCTGGAAGATTTATATGGAACACTGGAAATCATTCTTTTCCCGAGAGATTATCAGAAATACAGGGAAGTTCTGGTGGAAGATGCCGCTCTCTATGTGAAAGGGCGGGCTTCCGTTTCTGAGGAAAGTGGCAAATTGGTAGCTGAAGAAATCATTCCGATGGATCAGATTCCGAAAGAAGTCTGGATTCAGGTGGAAAATATCGAAGTGTTCCAGGAGAAACAGTCGAAACTTTTTGAGATTATCCGGCAGTATCCGGGCAATCAGGGACTGGTTGTATTTTCCAGAAAAGAAAAAGCAATCAAAAGGCTGCCTGATTATCAAAATATTTCCGGGGTTCCCAGGGTATTTGAGGCATTAAAACAGTTATTTGGTGAAAATAATATCAAAGTTACTGAGAAGAGTATTGAAAAATTTCAGAAAAAGCGATAATATGACAAGTGGGAAATGAAGATATGGGGAGGACATTTTCATTTTCTGATTATTTTAAACTTAGGGAATTCTAAATGGAGGTAGTCTATGAACAGTGCTAGTGCAGTACAAACAATAGGAATTTTGACAAGTGGTGGAGATGCGCCAGGAATGAACGCAGCCATTCGTGCCGTTGCAAGAACCGCATGGGCGAGAGGAATCAACGTAAAAGGTATTTATCGTGGATATAAAGGCCTTTTAGACCAGGATATTTTTGAGATGCATCACACATTTACCCGTAATATTATCACCAACGGTGGTACCGCTCTTTACACAGCAAGATGTCTGGAATTCAAAGAGCTGGAATATCAGAAAAAAGCGGCTGATATCTTAAAAGACCAGGGAATTGACGGCCTTGTTGTTATCGGTGGAGACGGATCTTTCCGCGGAGCACAGGCTCTTGCAAGACAGGGAATCAACACCGTAGCTCTTCCGGGAACCATCGACCTGGATATTGCATGTACCGAATATACCATCGGTTTTGATACCGCTGTTAACACAGCAATGCAGGCCATTGATAAGATTCGTGATACCGCATCTTCTCATGACCGTTGTTCCATCATCGAGGTTATGGGACGTGACGCCGGATTTATCGCTCTGTGGTGTGGTATTGCCTGTGGGGCAGAAGATATCCTGATTCCGGAACGTTTCGATGGCAACAGACCAAAATTAGTGTATAATCTGATCGAAGGCATCAACGATAAGAAGAAGAGCACCAAGAAACACCACATGATCATCAACGCAGAAGGTATCGGACACTCCTACGGTATGGCCAAAGATATCGAAGCAGCTACCGGTGTGGAAACCAGAGCAACCATCCTCGGATATATGCAGAGAGGTGGTAGCCCAACAGCAAAAGACCGTGTATACGCAACTTACATGGGATCTCTGGCTGTCGATCTTCTTGCAGCAGGTGCAACCAACCGTGTTGTTGGATACCGTAACGGTCAGTTTGTCGATGACGATATTGAGGAAGCACTGAGCATGCCAAGAAAAGATATCGATGAGTACGAGTTAGAGATGGCTAAGATGCTCGGAAGAAGATAATCCGAAACTCGTTGTACTAAAATAAACGAAGTATTTTATAAAGAATCCGATTCATAGAATTTGTTTTGAAGCAATATTTTGTGAATCGGATTTTTTCTGTTTAAGTAATTTGTATAGAATTAAGGAAAACGAATAAAGTGATTGTCATAATTTTTATTCCATTTTCTGTTACTTTTTTATAAAATATAAATAAGGGATCAGCGGTCAAAAGAATAAGAGGTGGTGAAAAGGTATGGATTTTATTTCTGAGAAGATGTTGCGGGACTGCTCAACCTTGGATAAGTTTCAATTTTCCATATGCTGTGCGGAATGCAAAGAAATCTGGAAAAGCAGTTCCATTCGTTTTTCAAAAGCCGGACAGACAGCAGAAACCGAAGGAAAAAAAGTGATTTTTTAGGCTCTCTATCATCGGGAGAAAAACAGTGCACGGAAAAAAGCGGTCAGAGAGGCAGAGCGGATTTTCAGTCTGTGTCCAATCTGTAACAGGCTGGTATGTGATCATT
>JAQYIU010000107.1 GCA_028721415.1 Lachnospiraceae bacterium
ATCCGCTATAGCAGGAGTGATGGTTGGCCCCGGATGTCCTGTGGATGGAGCTGCCCTCTATAAGTGGTGTTGACAATTGGGTCTCGCGCAATGGGAACCTTTGAACCGTGTCAGGTCGGGAACGAAGCAGCACTAAGAAGAATTTCTCATGTGCCGCGAGGGTGCCTGTTTCGAGCTAACTGTAGAGGTAACGTCTGTTGACAGGCATACAAAGCCAACCGCACGGTAAAAGATGATGGATTTCCATCAATTATCATAATGATAACAGTAATGAAGAGCTGTCGCATTCGTGCGATAGTTCTTTTTTTGTTGCCTAATTCTTTTGAATATGGTACTATTTTTCTGGTGTTATATATGCTTGTAATTGGACAAGTGTTTCTACAGATTGCCGTAAACAGTCAGCTATAACATAGCTAAGACAATATAGTAATCTGATTCGGTATAGTGTGAATAAGTTGAAAGGAAGCGACTGTTTTTCGAAATCAGAGATTTTGGGAGATGGTCTTTTTTTCTTTGTTGAAAAAGGCATTACGAATCAGATTTATCATTAAGGAGGAAATGAAATGAAATATGATGTGGTGATTATCGGAGCGGGACCGGGAGGCATCTTTTCGGCATATGAATTTGCATTGAAAAGGCCGGATCTTAAGGTGGCGGTTTTTGAATCGGGAAATACTCTGGAGAAACGGCATTGTCCCATTGATGGAAAAAAGGTGAAATCCTGCATTAACTGTGCTACCTGCGCCATCATGAATGGATTCGGAGGTGCCGGTGCATTTTCGGATGGAAAATATAATATTACCAATGATTTTGGTGGAACTCTCTATGAATATATCGGAAGAGAGAAAGCAATTGAATTGATGCATTATGTGGATGAAATAAATGTAAAATATGGTGGTAAGGGTACGAAAATGTATTCTACTGCAGGTTCAGAGTTCAAAAAAATCTGTATGCAAAATAAGCTGACTCTGTTGGAAGCCTCCGTGAGACATCTGGGAACAGATATTAACTACATTGTTCTGGAAAATTTATATGCACTTTTAAAAGATAAAATCGATTTCTTTTTCCGCACTCCGGTTAAGAAAATTGAAAAAGCAGGAGAAGCGTACCGAATCATAACGGATGAAAAGGAAGTTATGTGTGATAAATGCATCATTTCCGTAGGTCGCAGCGGAAGCAAGTGGATGGAATCCGTGTGTCATGATCTGGAGATTCCGACAAAATCAAACCGTGTGGATATTGGTGTCAGAGTAGAACTTCCGGCGGTGATTTTTTCACATATTACGGATGAATTATATGAGGGAAAGATTGTATACCGGACAAAAAAATTCGAAGATAATGTGCGTACCTTCTGCATGAATCCGCAGGGAATCGTGGTAAATGAGAACACGAACGGAATCATCACTGTAAACGGACACAGTTTTGAAGATCCGGAACGGAAAACAGAAAATACTAATTTTGCCCTTCTAGTGTCCAAACATTTTTCAGAACCATTTAAAGACAGCAATGGGTATGCGGAAAGTATTGCGAAATTATCCAATATGTTAGGTGGTGGCGTAATCGTACAGCGTTTCGGAGATCTGGAACGGGGAAGAAGAAGCAATGCAAGACGAATCGAGGAAAGTACCGTAAGACCGACTCTTGCCGCAACACCGGGAGATCTCAGTCTGGTATTGCCAAAGAGAATTCTGGATGGAATTATTGAAATGATTTATGCTCTGGATAAGATTGCACCGGGGGTTGCCAACGATGATACCCTCCTTTACGGTGTGGAAGTAAAATTCTATAATATGGAAGTGGAGTTGGATCAGAATCTGGAAACCAGACACAAAGGTCTTTATGTCATCGGAGATGGAAGCGGTGTGACCCATTCTCTTTCCCATGCATCCGCCAGCGGAGTCTATGTGGCAAATCAGATCATGGATGAATAAAATCGAAATGATTATTGCAGAAATTATGCTGAAATAAAGATTTTTCTTGAAAAGCATATTTGCATTTGCTATAATGATTAATTGACTATGGGCTGTTATATATACAGCCAATTTCGTGATTTACAGAGGGACTTCCAGAGGAATTTTCTGTTCTGGAAGATAAGTATAGGAGGAATTTAGAATGCATTGGTCTGAGAAGATTGCAAAAGACATTATTAAAAGATCTCCGGACAAAGAAGAATACGTTTGTGCTGCAGGTATCAGCCCGTCCGGATCCATTCACATTGGTAATTTCAGAGATATCGCTACCAGCTATTTTGTATATAAAGCATTATTGAAACAGGGAAAGAAAGCACGTCTTTTATTCTCCTGGGATGAGTTTGACCGCCTTCGTAAGGTGCCGGTAAATGTAAAAGAAATCGCACCGGAGCTGGAAGAAGATATCGGAAAACCATATGTGGATGTAAAGGATCCATACGGATGCTGCAGTTCCTATGCAGAACATTTTGAGAAAGAATTTGAGGCATCCCTTGCACGTTTCGGAATCAAGGTAGATGCAAGAAGACAGAGCGAGAATTACAGAAGTGGTAAATATGCCAAATATGTCATTCAGGCTGTTCAGAAAAGAAGAGAGATTTTTGATATTTTAGATAAATTCCGTCAGCAGGAAGCTACACCGGAAGAGAGAGAAGCTTACTATCCGGTAAGCATTTACTGTCCGGTCTGCGGAAAAGATGAGACAACCATCGTTTCTTCTTCTGAGGATGGTGTGACATGTGAATACACATGTAAATGTGGTCATAAAGGAAGCTGGGATTTCAGCAAGGATTTCAACTGTAAGTTAGCATGGAAGATCGACTGGCCGATGCGCTGGATGGTAGAAGGCGTTGACTTTGAGCCAGGCGGAAAAGATCATGCCAGCCCGGGTGGAAGCTATGATACCAGCAAGATCATCGCTAAGAAGATCTTTGGTTTCAATGCGCCGATGTTTAAAGGATATGAGTTCATCGGTATCAAAGGAACAACCGGTAAGATGTCCGGTTCCACCGGTCTTAATCTGACACCGGAGACTCTGCTTAAGATTTACCAGCCGGAAGTGATTTTATGGCTGTATTCCAAATCTGAGCCAAATAAAGCCTTTGATTTCTGCTTCGATGATGAAATTTTACGTCAGTACTTTGAATTCGATAAGATGCTGAAAGTATACCAGGCAGGAAAAGGCAAAAACTACGATTATATCGAAGGAATCATGCACAACTGTATGATTGAAGGAAGAGAACTTCATCCGGTTCCGATGCAGCAGATCGTGAACTTCGGTTCTGTTGTTGACTTTAATGCTGATATGCTGGAAACAGTCTTTGAAAAGATTGGAAGTCCATTCAAGAAAGAAGAGTTTGAAGAGCGACTTGAACTGGCGAAATACTGGCTGGAGAAATGTGCTCCTCAGAACATGAACACTCTTCTTGGATACAGAAACTGGGATTACTATAATACATTGAATGATGTTGAGAAGAAGGAGATTTCCCTCCTGCATGATTTCATCGAAAAAGGAGACTATGATCTCGATGAGCTCAACTCCTTCATTTATACGATTCCAAGAGAAGCAGATCCGAACTTTGACGAAGAAAATAAGAAGACTGCACAGGCAAACTTCTTTAAGAATGCTTATAATCTGATGATTGGTAAAACAGCAGGACCAAGATTATATCTGTTCCTCTATGCCGTAGAGCCACAGAGATATCTGGGACTTCTGGATTTCTCTACACCTCAGACAGAAGAGGAAGCGAGACTGGCAGCAGAAGCGAAAGCTGAGGCAGAGAGAATCGCAGCAGAAGAAGCAGCGGCAGCTAAGGCAGCAGCGGAAGAAGAAGCCAGAAGAAATGCTATCGCACCGGTCAAAGATCAGATTACCATCGATGAGTTTGACAAGGTTGATATGAGAGTATGTAAAGTTGTCAACTGCGAGGTGGTTAAAAATGCAGAGAAACTTCTGAAACTCACATTAAATGATGGTTTGGGAGAGAGAGTCATCGTATCTTCCATCCGTGATGATTACAAACCGGAAGAATTAATCGGAAGAAAGATTATTGTCATTGCCAATCTGAAACCGGCAAAATTTGCGGGTGTGAAGAGTAACGGAATGCTGATCGCAGCCAGCGGTGATGATTTTGGTTGTAAGATTATCTTTGTGGATGATTGTGTACCGGAAGGAACTGCGATTCATTAAGCTTGAGGAGACATCGGCTGTTGGCAAAAGAGACGCTGGCAGGATATGGCCATCTTTTGTGCAAGCACAAGATTGCCCATATTCCTGCCTGTATTTATGCCTGCCTTTTTTCATTTCATTGATTGTCCGTGCTCAGAAGTCGGTGAAAAAATCCATAACTCGACCAGGTAGCCAGCTGGATATCAACAGTGTCAAAGATGAGTTGTTGAGCAACAAATTGCTCGGTTAATGCCTCTTTAAATTCTTCAAATACTTTGTTCCCTTCCAGCAAAACACGTGCATCTAAATTGCACATTGCAGCAAGTAATCCAACGTCTAACATATAAATTTTAAATGTATTCATTTCCATGTAAGCAATTAATGGCATTCCTGGTTTCGATATACGTGTACTTTTCAGGATAAGGCCACAATCCATCAACCACTGAATTGCCAGTTCAAAATCATTGGAGTAATAATCCAGTAAGGCATTTATTGTTTCATAATCCAGGTTTTTCCTACCTGTCTGGCACCACGAATAATTAAAGGTTTTCTGTGTGTTTTTTTCTTCCATTTTATTAAATCGTTCATTAAAAGTCTTTGCATATAAAATCGCCTCCAATATTAATATATACAAATTAACATTTTTCATGTGGAGTATTAAGATATACTCACATTTTTCATGCGGAGTATGAAAAAATGGATTTAAAATTACAAATCTCAAAGAGGATTCCGCATAGATAAGACGAAAACAGATAAGCTGGATTTTAGAGGATATAATATGGTATATTAATTAAGAAATCATAGATAAAACATAATGGAGTAGAAATGAACATGAAGAAGTTAGTTCTTGCAGAGAAGCCATCTGTGGCAAGGGATATTGCCCGGGTACTTGGATGTAAAAAACAGACAAAGAATTATATAGAGGGCACAGAATATATTGTAACCTGGGGACTTGGTCATCTGGTCACTTTAGCAGATCCGGAGGCATATGATAAGAAATTACAGACCTGGCGGATGGAGGATCTTCCGATGATGCCGGAACATCTGAAGCTGGTGGTGATTCCGCAGACCAGAGGACAGTTTCAGGCTGTAAAGACTTTGATTGGAAGAACAGATATTTCCGAGATTATCATTGCGACGGATGCCGGCCGTGAGGGTGAATTGGTTGCTCGTTGGATTTTGGTGAAAGCAGGGAATAAAAAGCCATTGAAAAGATTGTGGATTTCTTCTGTGACAGACAAGGCGATTCGGGAAGGATTTGCTCATCTGAAAGATGCGAGAGAATACGATAATCTTTATCGGGCGGCAGTAGCCCGGGCAGAATCTGACTGGCTTGTTGGAATCAATGCCACTCGCGCACTGACTTGTAAATACAATGCACAGCTTTCCTGTGGTCGTGTGCAGACACCGACGCTTGCGATGATTGCCGCAAGGGAAGAGGAAATCCGTCATTTTGTGCCGAAACCGTATTACGGGATGCAGGCGAAATGGAAGGGAACTCTCTTTACATGGAGAGAGGGAAAAAGTAACAGTTCTTCGATTTTTTCCAAAGAAAAGAGAGAGGAGGCCTATCGAAAAGCCGAGGGAGCTTCCGGGGAAGTGGTTTCCGTAAAGAAAATAAAGAAAACGTCCAGACCGGAGGGACTTTATGACCTGACTGCTCTTCAGAGAGATGCCAATCAGCGATTTGGATTTTCTGCGAAACAGACACTGAATCTCATGCAAAGCCTTTATGAACATCATAAAGTACTGACTTATCCGCGAACCGATTCCCGGTATCTGACATCTGATGTGGCAGAAACCTTAAAGGAAAGGCTTGTGGCTGTGGCTGTGGGTCCTTATCGAAATTATGCGAATACTTTGTTGAAAGGGCAGATTCGAACCAATAAATCTTTTGTCGATGACCGGAAAGTATCGGATCATCATGCCATTATTCCGACAGAGCAGCCAGTCATTCTGGCACAGCTTTCTGTGGATGAGCGAAAGATTTTTGATCTGGTGGTTCGGAGATTTCTGGCGGTACTCTACCCGCCTTATGAATATGAACAGACAACAGTGGAGATTTCCTGCGGCGGGGAAATATTTACAGCGACAGGAAATGTGACGGTGGCACAGGGATACCGCAGTGTCTTAAACGGCGAGGAAGAACAGACGGAAGGAACCATGCCAGAGTGGAAATCGGGAGAAAAGACAGGGGTACCTGTTTTATCAAGGACAGAAGGAAAAACAAAACCACCGGCTCGTTTTACAGAAGGAACGTTACTTCAGGCCATGGAAAATCCGGTGAAATACATGAAGAAAAAGGATGCCAAAGCAGTAAAGACCTTGCAGGAAACCGGCGGACTTGGCACAGTGGCGACCAGAGCCGACATTATTGACAAATTGTTCCGCACTTATCTCATTGAGAAAAAAGAAAATGAGATTTTTATGACAGGAAAAGCAAAACAGCTTCTGGAACTGGTGCCGGAAGACCTGAAGAAGCCGGAACTTACTGCAAACTGGGAGATGAAACTGTCCAATATCGCTTCCGGGAAGCTCCGGCAGGATAAATTCATGAAAGAAATCCGGACTTATGCAGTGGATTTGACAGAGGAAATCAAGACAGGGGAGGGAACCTTCCGCCACGATAATCTCACCAATAAGATATGTCCGGTCTGTGGAAAAAGGATGCTTTCTGTCAATGGAAAACAGGGAAAAATGCTGGTATGTCAGGATCGGGAATGCGGTCACAAGGAGCGAATCTCCAGGCTGACCAATGCCCGCTGTCCGGTCTGCCATAAAAAAATGGAACTGATCGGTCAGAAAGAAAATCAAAAATTTGTCTGTATCTGCGGACATAAGGAATCCATGAAAGCTTTCGAGGAAAGACGAAAACGGGAGGGAGCCGGTGTGTCCAAGAAAGATGTGGCCAACTATATGAAAAAAATGAAAAAAGAAGAAAAAGAGCCGGTAAATAACAGCCTGGCCAATGCGCTTGCTAATCTCAAGCTGATGCTGGTACTCTTTTTCGGATTATTTGCTTTTCTGACCCTGAAAACAGATGCTTATGCGGCCTTTCCGACTGATATGGAACAGAAACCGGTGGAAGCTCATTCTGTGAATTACGATACGGTAAATGTGTATAACGATGAAAATTTATCCGAGCAATGTGGACAAGTGGATGGAGGAAAGCTTCAATTAAAAGCCACAAAAGTCAGTGAGAAAGGCATTTTCGGAGAATATACCAGCAGAGCGGAGAAGGGAAGTGGATGGTTTTCCTTGGATACCTTTGTGGAAGATCCGTCTTATGAGAATGTTTATGCCACCGCAAGAGATGGTATGTATGCTTACACAGACAGCAGTTTTGACGAGGTTCAGGGAACCATTGGAAAATATACCGGTGTGATTGTCATCAGCAAAGAAGGGGGCAACCGACAGGTGATTTATGAGACAAAAGAAGGTTATGCCATCGGTTGGATGACTGACGGAGCATTTTCGAACTGTCTTTTATATGATGGAAGAGAGAAACAGATTCTGTCTGATGGAACCTATCTGGCTCGCCCCGGCTATATGGATGACGAAAATGGCGGCGTTGCCATGAAAAATCAGATCGGACTTTCTTCTTATGATGCTTACACACTGGTGTTTACCTATGTGACAGAGAATAACTATTATGTGATGAATCAGGAGACAGGGAAATATCTGGCTGTTTCTGAGCAAGACAATTCATTTTCTCTTTGCTGGACAGAGGAAAAGGATGAGAAATATGGACTTTTTCATCTTACGAGAAATACAGGTTCCTTTTGTATACAAAACACAGTGAGTCGATTGTTCGTCAGTGAGGACGAGGATAAAAATCTGGTGTTGGTCAGAGACCGTCTGGGAGATGGAAGTAAATGGCGGCTCAGTGCCGTGAAAAAAACACTGAATAAAAAGCAGCCTATGGTATTTACCCAGTATGATCCGCAATGGTGTGCCACTCCTTATGGAGGGGGCGGCTGTATGGGAACTGCCGGTTGTGGTATTTTGTCCACGGTCAATGCGGTATATGCCCTTTCCGGTCAGTATATGAATGTGATGGAACTGGCAGATTATGCGGTGGAAAAAAACTATCGGATTGTCGGCAGTGGAACCGATGATGGGATTTTTAAGGCGGCCTGTAAAAAATTTGGGAAAAAATATAATTTTGCCTGGGATGGGCAGAGTGGAAGTATTGATGTTTTGAAAAAGAAATTGAAAGCCGGAGATGTTGCCACCGTCCATGTGCAGGGACATTATGTCACAATTGTAGATTATAATAAGAAGACCAAAAAATTTCTTCTTCTGGATTCCAATTATCTTCCAAAACGTGCCACCAGTGCCTATGGGGACTGGATTACCATTGACCGTCTTCTTTCCGGAAGTCTGGAAGTGCAGAGTTTTTATTTCTTTAAGTTGAGGGATCCGGGAACAGTGGAGTAGATATCTCAGCAGGAACAATAAAGAGGCAGAAAATGAAAAGAATTGATGAGTTAAAAAAAGATTTGCAGAAAATCGATCATAAAAGCTATGGGATGTATAAAACGCTGGGGGGTTCCTATGATTACGGTAAATACTTATTGCATATCGATCATGTACAGGGAGATCCTTTTGCGTCACCATCCAGACTTCGATTGGAAATTTCACGGGAAAATCATGGATTTCCGGATTCCTTTTATGATACAAAAGTGAGAAAACTGGCGTTGGAAGACCAGGTGCTGCGTCGTTTTTCCAGTGGCTTAAGACGGCTTGAGAAAGGAAGAATGGGCTCTGGAAAAAGTGGAAGAATCAGTACTTGCCTGACAGGACAAAAGGTATTGGAACGGATCGCCGTGGTATTTTCAGAAAATAAAATGGAACTTCGCTTTGAGATGGGATTTCCAGCCAGAGGACGAACTATTCTGGCAAAAGAAATGGAACAATTGCTATTTGACATTCTTCCAAAGCTGGCGGAGAATACTCTGATCTATGGAAACTGGAGTGGAAATGCAAGAAATGCAGTGAAAACAGCACTGGAGCTGGCGGACGATCAGGACGCACTTCGAGCAGAACTGGAGAAAAGAAGGCTGGCTGCTTTTGTGGCAGATGGATCGATTCTTCCAAGGGAAAGCGGTGTTTCTGACCTGCCCATGCGAGGGGCAGTGGCTTTTCAATCACCAGAATCAATGCGGATCAGAATGGATTTGCCCCATAAAGGAACGATAACCGGAATGGGTATCCCGGAAGGTATCACCGTGATCGTCGGTGGGGGATATCATGGAAAATCCACCTTACTGAAGGCCCTCGAACAGGGTGTATACAATCATATTCCGGGAGATGGACGGGAATATGTGGTGACACGGGAAAATGCCATGAAAATCCGCGCAGAAGACGGAAGAAGTGTGCTTCATACCGATATATCGATGTTTATCAATCATTTGCCAAATGGACAGAATACCAGAGATTTCTCCACGGAAAATGCCAGTGGAAGTACTTCTCAGGCGGCAAATCTGATTGAAGCCTTAGAGTCTGGTTCTCGATTCCTCCTGTTAGATGAAGATACCTCAGCCACGAATTTTATGATTCGTGATCAGGTGATGGCTCGTCTGGTGTCGGATGACAAAGAACCGATTACCACACTGCTCAGGCACATTCGAACTCTTTATGAGAGATTTGGCATTTCTTTTGTGATTGTGGTCGGCAGTTCCGGAGATTATCTGTCGGTGGCAGATCATGTTCTGCAGATGGATCATTATGAAGTAAAAGATGTGACCGAAACAGCAAAAGAAATCTGCAGGCAGGAGGGACTGGATCATTCTCCTATTTCAGATGAACTTTCTTTTCCAGAATTTTCAAGGGTTTTGAAACCGGCGAAAGCAGGGCGTATAAAATGTAAAGCCATGGGTACGGACACAGTTCTTCTTGACCGGGAGCCGATCGATGTGAGATATTTAGAACAACTGGCAGATGAGGGACAGACCATTGGACTCGTCTACCTGATGCAGTATATTTTAAGTGCTCAGAAGCAGCCGGAGAAGATAACAGAGCTGATAGAGCGAATTTACAAACAGATCGGAAAAAATGGATTTGAATCGGTGGTTCCACCGAACTATTCCTGCGGACAGCCGGTGCTGCCGCGAAAACAGGAACTGGCGGCCTGTCTCAGCAGATATCGTCAGGCAAAAATTCAGGGGAGGTAATGTATTATGAAAACAACAGCAGTAAGAATTCACGGTGTAAGAGATCTGAGAATGGATCAGTTTGAGATGCCGGAGATAAAAGACGATGAGATTCTGGCAAAAATCATGACAGACAGTCTGTGTCTTTCCACCTACAAAGTGGCACAGAAAGGCTCCGCTCATAAGAAACTTCCAGATCATCTGGATGAGACTCCGATCGTGATGGGTCACGAATTTTGTGGCGTGATTGAAAAAGTCGGAGATAAATGGAAAGATCAGTATAAACCGGGAGATAAATTTGTGGCTCAGCCTAATCTCGGAAGAGCTGACACCTATTCCCTTGGCTATTCATTTCCATATGTAGGCGGGGAATCTACATACAGCATCATCATGAATGAAGCCATTGAAAAAGGATGTCTGCTTCCATATAAAGGCGATACCTATTTTGAGGGAGCCATGGCAGAACCTCTGTCCTGTGTGGTTGCCGGATTCAAAGCAAATTTGCATCTCAGAGACCGAAATGATTATGACTATACCATGGGAATTAAAGAAGGCGGAAATATGGCCATAGTAGGAGGAACCGGACCGATGGGATCCCTGGCGATTGACCTTGCAATCCACGGAGACCGCAGACCAAAACTGCTGGCAGTAGCCGGAAGAACCGAAGAAAAACTAAACCGCCTGAAAGAGTTATATACGGTAGAAGAAGCAGAAAAGAACGGCGTTCAGCTTATTTATTTCAATACCAGTGAAACAGAAGATTTCAGTGATCCGATGAGGGCATTCACAGACGGAAAAGGATTTGACGATGTATTTGTGATGGTTGCTGACCAGACTGTAGTAAATCAGAGCGAAAAACTCCTGGGATGGGACGGTTGCTTCAATTTCTTTGCCGGACCAATTGACGCCGGATTTACAGCACCGATCAACTTCTATAATATTCATTATAATGCAACCCATTATGTGGGAACCAGCGGCAGTAACACACAGGATATGATCGACGCCATCAAACTCATAGAAGATAAAGTAGTAGATGTAGGAAAAATCGCCACCCATATCATGGGGCTTGATTCCGTAAGTGAGACGATATTAAAGCTGCCAACCATTCCAGGTGGCAAAAAAATCTGTTATACCCAGAAAAAATATCCGCTTACCCCGGTAGACCAGGTAGGAGAAGAATCCGACGGACAATTTGAGCAGAAGTTAAAAAACATTGTAGAAAATAATGGCGGAATCTGGTGTCAGGAAGCCGAAGAATATTTTCTGGCAAATGCTCCGGCTATCGAAGAATAGAAAGCAGCTTTGCTGCCGGTAGGAGCTCCTGCAAATCTTCTTCAAAATTCACAATTTTATCATAATGATGTAGATTTTGTGAAAACAATTGAGTTTTCTTAAATGAATAGGCTATAATAAACCTATCTGTTCCAGGCTGCTGTTTTAGGGAAATATACTTTGGAAATGCAGCTGGAAATAAGCTGGCAACTATCCATTAAAAAGTAGATAAGGAGTATTTACATGAAAAAATTTATTTCCATTGCTGCAGTATTGACCGCAGTATGTTTGTTAGGCGGATGTGGTTCCTCGGGAGAAAAAGCAGCAGAGGCAACAACAGAAAGCGAAACCGCCCAGATTGTGCCCGTTGAAGTAGATGCGGAAGAATACGTAGAACTTGGCGAGTACAAAGGAATTACCATTGAAGGTGCTTCCGCAGAAGTAACAGATGAAGAAGTGGAAGAGGAGATACAGAATCTGGTTCTGGATTATGTGGAATATCAGGAAATCACAGATAGAGATACCGTAAAAGATGAAGACTTTGTCAACATTGATTACACCTGTACCATCGATGGAGAAGAAAATGACAGCTATTCCGATACGGACATTGACACCCAGATAGGCTCTGGCGAATTCACCCTTGGAGAAGGCTTTGAATTCGAAGAAAATCTCGTGGGAGCCAAAGTCGGAGAACCAGTCAAAATGGAACTTACATTCCCGGAAGACTATGATGATACCGACGTTGCCGGAAAAAAATGTACCATGGAAGTCACAGTCAATGCCATTGAGGAGGAAGTCGTTCCGGAATTAACCGATGCCTTCGTCAAAGAAAATACAGACTGTGATACCGTAGAAGAATACAAAAAACAGACCAGAAAAGAACTGGAAGAATCTGCCCAGAGCGAAGCTCAGGATACCAATGAGCAGAACATGTGGGAGCAGGTTGTTGCAAACTGTAAACAAATCAAAGAATTCCCACAGGACATCGTAGATCAGGAAGTAGCCAACCTCACAGCAGAAAATGAAGAATGGGCAAGCTACTTTGGAATGGACGTCGAAGAATTTATCGAAGAATATTACGCAATGTCCCTGGAAGAATACGCAAAAGACACCTTAAAGAAACAATGCGTACAGGATCTTCTCGTAAAAGCAGAGAATCTGTCAGTAACAGACCAGGAATATAAAGACGAAATCCAGATTTACATTGACGATTATGGATACGAAGACGAAGACGAGATTCTGGAATACTATACCGAAGATGAGATTCGCAACGAACTTCTCATGTATAAACTTCTGGATAAGCTTATGAGTTACACAACCATAACAGAAGCACAGGCAGAAACTACAGCAGAATAAAGAGGAACACACATAAAACTGTGTGGTGGATTTATCTCGCATAACAGACAACGCCCCTTCAGACGGTAGATAAAACCCTCGAAGCGGGCGTTGCTTTTTATCATTGATTCTCCCGGAAAATAGAGAAAAATAGGACTCCGAAAAATAATGAAAAAAGATAAAAAAATGCTTGCATTTTATTTTTGTTTGTGGTAATATCTATATTCGTAAGCGGATATGGCGGAATTGGCAGACGCGCTAGATTCAGGTTCTAGTGAGCACTTATCGCTCATGCAAGTTCAAGTCTTGTTATCCGCATAAGAAAGCCATCATGAATCGAGAAGGTTCATGGTGGTTATTTTTTTGCTCAAAATGTGGCTTAAATAAATGCTCTGAGGATATGCAGACATTGGTATTACAATGAATTTATATTGTGACAAAATTGAAAATTAAATAAAAAAAGTAAGTCTGGCTATATCCTTTATTTTTATGATAATGGAACAGGGAATAAGTACAGATATAAATTAACCAGAGATAATATGGAGTATTATATTGGATGGAAAGGAAATTCCTATTCTGGTACCTCAAGTTTATTTAAGGGAAAATGGTAATTTTCTGTAGAGGATATGGCTGTTGCGTCGATGGCAGAGCTGTCTTCGGAAGAAGTTGTGGTGGCAGAATCTGCGGGATCAAAGGTCAGCCAGGATAAACACAGTAATATTGCCAGTACTACGAAGACAGTAATTGTGAGAATAGTATTGTTTTTATTTTTCAAAAGAAATTTCCTCCATTCATTCGTGATTTATGCTCGAAATCGTCTGATATACGAACTGGCTTCATTGCAGAGCCCGGCATAGGAAAGTTGCGTTGCTGTTGCCGGGCTCGCCCGCGAATCCTCTTTGAGATTCGCGATTTTAATGCAGAGCCTCATGAGAGTTCGACCATAATGTTATGAAAAATATAATATTATAAAATAAAAGTGCCGGGGCATGCGAAATAAAAATAATTCACAGCCTGCGGCACTTTTTGTCAGATCAGGAATCAGATTATGAGAATGTTTTTTCTTCCCATTCGTCTGCGTTCTTTGAGAAATCTTTGTTCATCAGCTCTTCTCTTTCTTCCAGATTCTCCAGCATAAACATATACTTGGAATCGATTGGTTTCTGATCGGCTTTGGTTTTGATTTCTTTCTCAACTAATTTGGATGTAACCTGAGGTGCTTTGATGACACCGGCACCGCCGACACATCCACCAGGACAGCCCATTCCTTCCAGAAGGTAGCCGTTATATTTTCCGGCTTTTGCCATGGCGAGCATCTTCTTACACTCAACAAGACCTTCTGCTTTGACGATTTTTACTTCTTTATCCGGATCAATCTGATGGATACGGTTGGCTACAGCTTCAGCAACACCGCCGGAGATAGCAAAACCACAGCCGTCTCCGCTTCCGGAATCAAATGGAAGGTATTCTGCCTCGGTGATGTCATCTATGGTGACACCTTTGGCTTCCATCATTCCGGCTACTTCTTCAAAAGTAAGTACAAAATCTACATCAGAACGGATGCTTCGGCGCATTGCTTCCAGTTTTTTTGCAGCACATGGTCCGACGAAGGCCACTTTACATCCCGGATGACGTTTTTTGATCATACGTGCGGTAAGAACCATTGGAGTCAGAGCCATGGAAATGTTTGGAGTAAATTCCGGGAAGTTCTTTTTCGCAAAAGCTGCCCACGCAGGACAACAGGATGTTGCCATAAAGTCTAATTTATCCGGAACTTCATCCAGGTAATCTCTGGCTTCTGCCACGGTACACATATCGGCGCCGATGGATACCTCTCTGACATCACGGAAGCCAAGACGTTTGAAGAGTCCTCTTACTTTTAAGTTATCTTTATCGGTTCCGAACTGGCCGACGAAAGCAGGTGCCAGAGCCACATATATTTTTTCTCCATTATTGATTGCCTTGATACACTGATAAATCTGGCTTTTATCTACGATTGCACCAAACGGGCAGGATACCAGACATTGACCGCAGGAGACACATTTGCTCTGGTCGATGGTGGCTCTTCCGAATTCATCACTCTTGATGGCTCCGGCGCCGCAGGCCAGAGTACATGGACGCTCCTGTTTGATGATGGCGCTGTATGGACATGCACCCACGCATTTACCACATTTGATACATTTCTCTTCATCAATTACTGATTTGCCTTTCACCATGGAAATTGCATTTTTTGGACAAACTTCGATACAAGGATGTTCCAGACAACCCTGGCATCCATTGGTGACCATCACACGTTTTTCCGGACAGGAATTGCAGGCAAATTTGATCACGTTGATCAGCGGAGGAGTATAGTAATGTTCGTTGGTATCCGCATTTTCGATTCCGTCACTTAAAGGGCCTCCCTGACTGGCAGGACGATATACCATACCCATGGTGGTACGGAGACGTTCTCCGAGAATTGCTCTCTCCAGGAAAATGTTGGAACGATATTTATTATGTTCGCTTGGAAGCATTTTAAATGGTAATTGTTCAAAATCTTCTTTGGTTCCGTCATTATAGGCAAAACGTGCAATTTCAGTAAATACCATATGACGCAGGGACGTTTTGTTCGACTCTAAACCTCTCATTTGTTCACCCTCATTTCTTTATATGTAGTTTGTTAATTTATACACTATTACTCTACAATATCTTGGAAGGTTCATCAAGAAAAAATAGAAAAATTTATGTTCAAAATTTAGTACGTTATTTTTTTGTCATATGAATAACGGGGCATTGCAGTAAAAGAAGATTTTGCTGCGATGCCCTTGTTTGATTTCTGAGATAAATTCTTCTTTTATTATTTGTTTTTTGGATTAAAACAATGAACGGTGAGGATATTTCCGCCTTTTAATACGGCTTCGTATCCGGCGAATGCGTCTTCCAGTAATGCGTCTTCTGAAATCTTCTCATAGGATTCTACTGTTGGAATCGTCACGATCCCATCCTGGCCTGCCAGGTTGAATTGGATCTCGTCATCATCTCCAAAATAGTTAAAGAAACAGGAATCGAAAGATATCCATACGCCGTCAATTCTCATGTTGCCGACGATTCCCCGATAGTTTCTTAATAATGTATGAAATTCTGCTGTTTTTGCCATAATCTTTTCCGCAGTGTTTGCTGCGCCTCCTTTATCTGGGATTATAGCATAATTGTATCCGAATGTGTAGATGAGGTGGTAAATCCTACGAAATAGAAGGGGGTACAAATGTTTGCTATTTTGTGTGGATGATGGTAAGATAAGTACATATGTAAACTGTGTCTTATTTGTCAGGGAGATTATATGAGAAGAAAGATAGTGACAATGTTAATGATGATTCTGTTTTCGATGATTATCATTGGCTATGACGGAATTTCGGTGGAAGCAAAGGTTTCATCGGAGCAGAAAAAAGAATACATAAATGCACTTTCTCAGGTGATCCGGGATGGAGTTGCCACTCAAAATATGGATATTTATGCGAAGGTGGCCAGAGGTACTGTGGGGAAAAAATGTCTGAAACAGGCCGTGTTACAGAATCGGGCGGCCCTGATGGCAGAAGGAATTGACTTTCTGGATGATAACTGGAAACAATATTATGCGGTAAGTACTGTGGGAAAGAAGACTGTATTTAACAGTACCAAGACCATAAGCCGCAGTGCGTATCGCACAAGATATCGCAATATTATGAAGGCACTTTCGGAGGTTCTGGGATGTGTGGAACCGTCCATGACGGATGCGGATAAAGCAATGGTGGTTTATTATTGTCTTACTAAAAATACGACATATGAGAAGAGTGAAGATTGCCATACCGGATATGATGTTCTGGTGAAGCATAAGGGGGTCTGTGATGGTTTTGCCAATGCCTATGCGCTGGCAATGAATACATTGGGAATCGATTGTATGGTGGTCAGCAATTATACAAAAGATCATTCCTGGAACATGGTGAAGATAGGCGGTAAGTGGTATTATTGTGACTTGACTAACGGAATTGGTTCCGGCGATCATGAGGGTATGGTGGTCAGCTATTCCAGCTGTCTTGTGGGCACTTCTACTTTTCTGAAATCTCATCCCGGCTATGTGCTTAATGATGTATACGGGCAGGGAAATTCCAACGAGTTAAATATTCGTTCGATTCCGGTGACGACGGCAGATTATATCGGCAACAATACCGCAATTCGGGTTGGCATTGCCAGCAAAAGCTGTATGTTTTATGAGAATGGATACTGGTATTGGATATCGACAGGTAATATGCTGAAAAAATCAAAGCTGGACGGCAGCAGTATATCGACGGTCTACAATCCGCCGGATGATGTGCATATCGGCTGGGTAGAACAGTTTAATGGAAGAATATATATTTCCTTAAATGACGGAATTTACCGCATGAATAACGATGGCACGAATCTGGTAAGATTGCGAACCGTGGCCTCCTCGGAGTATCAACATGCGGTATCCAGCTATTTCTGGCAGCTTGCCTATGTGGGCAGATTTTATCGGAATTCCCGTGGAAATCTTGGATATTATGTTACCGATTTACAGGGGGCGAAAAAAGGAACCGGCGAGGTTTTTCTGGATAAAGTAGATTCCAGACGTGTTCCTGTATTTGCTTATCAGAATATTTCTCTTCGAGCCGGCTACAGCAGGCAGTTGTATGTTATTCATGCATCGGATCATGATGCACAGAATATCCGCTGGAAAAGTTCCAATTCCAAAGTGGCAAAGGTGGACCGTAACGGATGTGTGACAGCACTGAAAAAGGGAACAGCAACCATAACAGCAGTTTTGGGAAATGTACAGGTAAAATGTAAGGTGAAGGTGACAGGTTATACCATCACTTATAAAAAAGCAGGGATTAATTCACCGGGGAATGTAGCTACTGCTTCCGGAAAGAAAAAAATCGTTTTGAAAGCCCCGAAAAAAAGCGGCTACACTTTTGTTGGCTGGTACAGAGATAAAACTTATCGTCGAAGAGTAAAATTCATTCAGAAAGGTAACAGCCAAAATTATACACTATATGCCAAATGGAAGAAAAAGTAAATGATCTGGGAGGATATATATGGCGAGATGTAAGCGGTGCGGTTCGTCTTTTGATTATGAGAAAAGAGATGGCGTATGTCCAAAATGTTGTTTTTATAATCGACCGCCAGGCAAAGACCGGGCAGACGATGACTGGATGAAAAACTATAATATAGAAGATAATAGTTATGAGCTTCCCCGTAGTGTCGTGGAGCAAGACATGTCTTCTCATAACGGGAAAAAAGGCAGAATAATTACCAATCAAAAAGAAAAGTCAGGTAATAAGAGAACTTCGTATTATAATAAAAAGACAGAGCGTACCAGAAGAAATGATCGGGAAAAAAGAGAGGATCATTTGGTACCTGTGCTGAAAAAGACGATTCTTATTCTGATTTTTGCAGCCGCTATTGGGATTGTGGCAGCAGGAGTGGTTTTCGGGTTGCGAACAGAAACCGGGAAGACAGAGGAGAATTACGATATTACAGTGAATACTGCTTTGGCAGAAGAGGCGGCAGAGGGAATAACTGCCGGAGAAATTACCTATAAAGTCGGCGAGGTGAAGGTTTTATTTGGCGAGGGACAATTACAGGATCTTCCGGAAGGAGAAAAGTGTATCGGTATCTGGATTGAGGATGATGAATCTATTGTCGATTATGACGGGATCAACTGGGAACGCCCGTATATTTATGATGGTCATGATTACAGAGGGATGCTTTATGTAGACGGACTGAAGGATGCCGCAAAGTTTGAAGGGCTGGAAATTATGAGTGCCTATCTCTCCTACTACGATCAGGCTGGTTATGCGGTTTTCTTTGTGCCGGCGGATGTGACAACGGTAACGTTGAGCCTTCCATGTCAGAGTGTGGATCCGGAGAATACGAAAAAGAAGATATATCAGAAAGTGATGGATGTAACACTTTCAATCACGGAGTAGGAGGGCAGGCAATATGACTAAACAAAATAAGAAGAAAAAATCTTCTGTTGTTTCCTACATCATCATTCTTGTCGTTGCATTTAATCTGATATTTCCTTTTGTCGGCTCGCAGATCGACAAGATTCAGGATAGAATGGCAGATTCAGGAGAAGCACAAGTGGAGAATCTGGAAATCATGTCTGTGTCCTCTTTTCCTGTATCTCTGGAAGATATTCCGGCAGGCTACGGAACCGTGGAAGTAGGAGATGGATATCAGCTCTATCAGTTTGATGTGACGGTGAAAAATCAGGGTAATCGTTCGGAGCGGCTACGATATTCGCCCCTTTCTCTGGATGGAGTAGACGGTTATGCCGGCATGATTTATGAAGATAATGATGAAGATTCCGTGGTGGAAGATACCCGGATTCTTCCGAAAGGCAGGGAAGTGACCATGACAATTTATGGCATGGTTTCCGAGGATACCAAAGAGGTGGAAGTGGGAACTTACCTGACACCGGATGGGGAGAAGAGATCTTATGTTCATCAGTTAGGGTGACCCTGATGGAAGAGGTGATAGAATGGGAAAAGAAAAAAAGTTATTAAAAAGAGAGGAATGTGACAAACGCTATCAATGGCATATTGAAGATCTCTATGCCAGCGATGAACTCTGGGAGAAGGATTATGAAGCATTAGAAAAAGAGATCCCGGAGCTTTCCTCCTATGAAGGTAGATTAAAGGAAGGTTATGATACATTTCTTTCCTATGAGAGAAAAAAAGAAGAACTTCTTAAAAAGTTTGAGGCAGTTTATGTTTATGCCAATCAGAAATATCATGAGGATACCGGCAATGCCACCTATCAGAAACTTTGTGCGAGGGCACAGAATCTTTCTTTGATGGTCAATAATGCAACAGTTTTTGAGGAGCCGGAGCTTCTTGACATCGGGGAAGAGACCATTGGAACCTGGATGGAAGCATCGGAAGATATGCAGGTATACCGGAGATATTTTTATGAGCTGTTCCGGCAGCAGAAACATGTTTTATCGAAAGAGATGGAGGCGGTTCTGGCAGATGTTTCCGATATGTCCGGGGATATTTCCAATATATTTTCCATGTTTAATAATGCAGATGTTCGCTTTCCGGATATCAAAGGAAAAGACGGACAGGATATTGCAGTTACCCATGGTCGTTATACGTCCCTGATGGAGAGCCGGGATCGTGAGATGCGAAAGGATGCATTTACTTCTCTGTACTCCCAGTACGGACAGTTTAAAAATACGCTGGCGGGAACTTACAGTGCCAATCTAAAAAGCACTGCATTTTTTGCCAAAATGAGGAAGTATGATTCCGGCCTGGCTATGGCTCTGGATGGAAACGAGATTCCGATTTCTGTATACACAGAGCTGATTGATACGGTTCATGATCATATGGATCTGATGCACCGATATGTCCGTCTCAGAAAGAAAGCATTGGGGGTAGAAGAACTTCATATGTATGACCTCTATGCCCCGATGGTTGATGAAGTAGAAATGAAGATTCCTTTTGAAGAGGCAAAAGAGATTGTGGCAAAAGGTCTGGCACCCCTTGGAGAGGACTATATTAAGGTACTCACGGAAGGGATGAACGGTGGCTGGATTGATGTTTATGAGAATGAAGGAAAGCGAAGTGGCGCTTATTCCTGGGGGGCTTACGGAACCCATCCTTTCGTACTCATGAATTATCAGGATACGCTTAATCATGTGTTCACCCTGGCTCATGAGATGGGGCATTCCATGCACTCTTATTATTCTGACAAAAATCAGCCTTATCCATATGCCGGATACTGTATTTTTGTTGCGGAGGTAGCTTCCACCTGTAACGAAGCTCTGTTGATGGAATATTTGCTTGGCCATACAGAAGATAAAAAAGAAAAAGCATATCTGATCAATTATTTTCTGGAACAGTTTAAAGGAACTCTTTATCGTCAGACCATGTTTGCGGAATTTGAAAAGATCACCCATGAGATGGCACAGAATAAAGAGCCACTTACTGCAGAAGTATTAAATGATATTTATTACAAATTAAATGAACAGTATTTTGGAGAAGATATTGTCATTGATCCGGAAATTGCTTTGGAATGGGCGAGAATTCCGCATTTTTATACTCCATTTTATGTATATCAATACGCCACCGGATATTCGGCAGCCATTGCTATCAGCCGGAAAATTTTGAGTGGAGATGAGAAGACGAAGGAAGGATATTTTAAATTCTTAAGTGGAGGAAGTTCCAGGAATCCAATCGAACTTCTGAAACTTTGTGGTGTGGATATGACGACAAAAGAGCCGGTGGAATCCGCATTAAAGCTTTTTGGCGAACTTCTTGATCAGATGGAAGAATTGCTCTGATCGTAGAGAAAGTTGCCTGCTATGCAGTAAAATTGTGATAAAGGGGAGGAAATCACATGTTTGAGTTTTCATTATTAAAGAGTATATTTTTTGAGATGGATAAATATAAAATGGAAGGGATTACCCAGACAAAGTCAGGACAGAAGACCCGGAGACGTCTGGAAGTCCATTATCCATCGGCACCGGATATTTTTGCTATAGCGGCAGAAGAGAGAATTCTTCCGTATGTGGATCGGTATTATCTGTTCGTCAATGACGAATCGGTTCCGGCTGATATCAAGGAACCACAGGTAAAACAGGTGATTTATGAATTTTATAAAGAACATTTTCCACAGTACCTGAAAGAAGGGCTTCCGGATGATATGGCTAACATGAATATTCTGGAATGTTTTGAAGTCTTTAATATGCCGGATTACCGCCCGAAACATGCTTTTCCGGGGCTGGTGAAGCTGGAAGATATCCGAAATGGAAACATTCATGATGACGATGAACCGAAATATGCTTTTCCGGGACTTGAGTTTTATAAGGATCGCCACAATAAAGATGGAAAACCAATGGCGGCTTCTTATGAAGGATATACTTCCTTTGAAGGAGACCGGGAAAGTGCACAAAATAAAATTGAAGAGATGAAAAAACAATTTTCTTCACAGCTTGACATGTTAAATGTGGACGGCAAGCTGGATGAGATTCTGAAAAAAGAGGAGTCATCCACAGAAGAGTAGAAAAAAAGGTCATCCACAGAAGATTAATAAGAAAAGAGGAAGATGACAATGTATCGTGAAACAGCAAAACTGATTTTATATCGCAATCTGGGAGAGGACAGTATTCTGGTACGGCTGGCAGATATTTTTAAGAGATTTGACAGCTGCCATTACCGCAGTGAAGAGTTAATTACAGACATTTATTGTGAAGTAAAAAAATTGCTGGATCTGGCAACTACTTATGGTTTTGATAAAAACCTGTGGCATAATTACCTGACCTTTGTTCTCATTACCAACGAGAATTCCTTCAGCATGACTTGTGAGAAGGTCGGAGCAAAGGACGGAACAGTCAATCATTTTGCAAAAAATGATTTTCAGGTATTTATGAATCTTTTTCATTATGATTTCCGTCCGATCGAAGAGACGCTGGGAATTGATTGTTTCTCCACGTTGCTTCATTACCAGGCCATTGGAAAACAGGAGAGAATGTACAACAAAAATGTCAGCGATAAAGTGAGAGCGCTTTCAGATAAACTGGCAGCGGCAGAAGATGTAGATACATTTTTTGATGCAGTTGTAACTTTTTATAAAGAGTACGGAGTGGGAATGTTTGGTCTGAATAAAGCCTTCCGCATTGCGGAGGAAGGGGATTCCTTTAACCTGGTTCCTATCAATAATCTGGATAAGGTGATTCTCGATGATCTCACCGGCTATGAGATTCAGAAAAAGAAGCTGGTTGACAATACAGAAGCCTTTGTACAGGGAAGAGCAGCCAATAACTGCCTGCTTTTCGGGGATGCCGGAACGGGTAAATCCACCAGTATCAAAGCAATTCTCAACCAGTATTATGACCAGGGACTGCGGATGATCGAGATTTATAAACATCAGTTTAAATATTTATCTGCAATCATCAGCCATATCAAAAATCGAAATTATCGTTTTGTTATTTACATGGATGACCTGTCTTTCGAGGAATTTGAGATTGAATATAAATATCTGAAAGCGGTCATTGAAGGCGGTATGGAAACCAAGCCGGATAATGTTCTGATCTATGCCACATCCAACCGTCGTCATCTAATCAGAGAGACCTGGAACGACCGTTCTGACATGGACGAAGAAACCCATCGTTCCGATACCATGCAGGAGAAATTATCTCTGGTATACCGTTTTGGTGTTACGATTAATTTCTCCAAACCATCTCAGAAAGAATATTATGATATCGTAAGAAATCTTGCGAAAAAATATCCACAGATTACCTTATCGGATCAGGAACTTTGTGCCGAAGCAAATAAATGGGAATTGTCTCATGGAGGTATTTCCGGTCGTACTGCCCAGCAGTTTATCAACTATCTGGCCGGACAGGCAGAATAGTAATTTTGTATACATATTTGCCTGATATACTGAAAAGAGAACTATATTCAAATATATCTTGCCATATGTTGAATATCGAGCGAACAGTGAAACTGAGACAGGAGGTACAAGATGAGTGGTACAAAATGGAAAGAAAAAGGGATAATCTGGATAACGTTTGCGATGTTGAGTCTTGCTTTGCTGATGTGGGGAAATGTTGTGAATGCTGCTGATCAGCCGGAGAATTCGGGAACAGAGCAACCAACAGATCCGTCGCCGGATATCCCAACATCTGAGGAACCAAAAGAGGAGACGAAGCAGGAGAAAAAAGATTTTGGCGATGAGAAACTCTTTACCTTTACGGAAGTAAAGAATCAGACTTATACAGGAACTGCCATATGTCCGGAGATTACTGTGACAGAAATGGTCACTGAGGAATCAACGGACAATGGACAGGAAGAGACCGGGCAGGATAATACGAAGATTACGACCAAAACGCTGGAATTAAATAAGGATTATACGGTAACTTACAGCAACAACATCAATGCAGGTAAGGCAGAAATTACGGTAAAACCGGTGGATACGGACAAATATTCCGGTGAGAAGAAGATTACATTTACCATCAATCCTTTGGATATCAATGATCTGGAGATTGCAGAGCAGGAGCGTGTCTATAAAGGAATTGCAACAAAACCGGATATGCAGGTATATTTTAATGGAAAAAGGCTGACAAGGGGAACGGATTATCATGTAGGTCATTATAAGAATAATCAGAATGTTGGTACTGCCAGCTGTCTTGTAAAAGGAGATGGTAATTTTACCGGCAGCCGTACTGTCACATTTAAAATCGTTCCAAAAGAATTATATAATCTGGATTTCTCTGATATTTCAGTAAGAACATATACCGGATCAGCGATCAAACCAAAGGTGACGATCAAAGATACAGAAATCAGCCCTGCGGCAACTCTGATACAGAATAAAGATTATACGATCAGTTATGTAGATAATGTTCGTGTGGGAACAGCAGGGGTATTGATTAGTGGAACCGGAAATTATACCGGATCAAAGGTCGTTACTTTTAAAATTCGTCCTGCGGCAACGAAACTTCTGAAACTCACGAAAGGCAAGAAAAAGATCAAGGTAAAATGGACGAAAAAAACAGCACAGATTACTGGTTATGAGATTCAGTATTCTACAAGTTCCAAATTTACGAAGGCAAAAAAGGTAAAAGTAAAGAAAACTTACAGTACAAAAACTCTGACGAAGTTAAAGGGAAAGAAAAAATATTATGTGAGAGTTCGTACCTATAAGAGTGTGGCAGGGATTAAATATTATTCCAAATGGTCTAATGTGAAATCAATTACCACAAAGAAATAAAGTCAAATCTATGATATATTTACCCCCGGCATAGAATGTAATGTCGGGGGTAAATATACCATAAAATGTTACTATAAAAGGAGGAAGCCCATATACCTGACTATATGGGCTTCAAAATATGAAAAAAATCTTTAGCTACAAGAAATAGAGGGATTTCTTTGTTGCTGGTTATACTATAATAAAAAAATATGTCCTGTTTTTGAACGTTTTTTGAACAAATTGTGAAACACATTGATGATGATAGAAGGGAAGAGAAAAAATGGGTGTAGTAATCGGAAGAATGGATGACCAGGTGGAAAAAATATTTTTAGGAAATAATTTAACAAGAAGTACAAAAAATTATGATAAAATCTTAAAAGATGAGAATGTGTCCGAAGAGGAGAAAAAACGAATTCTGGCGGCACAGAAGAAAAAAGAAGAGGAAGACATTATTTTATAGTGCAGGAGGCAGGGATGAAAGTATCAGTTGCGATTGCTTATTATAATGGAGGAGAATATATCAAAGAACAGCTGGAATCTATTTTGTCGCAGCTGTCAGAGGAAGATGAAGTGATTCTTTCTGTGGATGGTGCTTCAGATGGCTCGGATATCATGTTGAAAGAATGGGCTAAGAGAGATCAGAGAATTCAGTTGCTTAACGGCCCGGGAAAGGGCGTTGTCTGTAATTTTGAAAAAGCGATTTCTCATTGCAGCGGAGACATTATATTTCTCTCAGATCAGGATGATATCTGGAAAGAGAATAAAGTGAAAAAAGTAATGAAAGCCTTTCGTAATCCGGAAATCATGGCTGTGTTACACAATGGAGAGTTGATGGATGGACAGGGAAATCGGCTGGGAGGAAAAACGCTGTTTGAAATGAGAAACAGCAGGTCCGGTATCATTAAGAATCTGATCAGGAACAGTTATATCGGATGTTGCATGGCCTTTCGGAAAGAGCTGCTTCCTGTGATTCTCCCGATACCGAAGGAAATGTACATGCATGATTACTGGATTGGAACTGCGGCAGAATTATGCGGGAAAGTCGGCCTTTTGCAGGAACCTTTGATCGGATATCGCAGGCATGATACCAACGTGACTCAAATGGAACACGGTAGTCTTGGCTTTATGATAAAGAAAAGAATGGATATGCTCAGGTGCCTCCGGGTACTGAAAGCCAGAGTAAAGGAGCAAAAATGAGTATGAAAATGAGTAAAAAGCAGATTTATATTTTCTCGTTTATGTTGCCGCTGGTGGTCATGATTGGATGTATGGTTGGATTTCAGGTGCAGCCTTTTGGAGATCATTCCTTTCTTATCATTGACGGTCTGCATCAATACATGCCTTTTTTTTCTGTTCTCTATGATAAATTAAAAGGTGGCGAAAGTCTTTTTTATAGTTTTCGTGCCGGATTGGGAATTAATTTTCTGTCATTATTTTCTTACTATCTGTCCAGTCCGCTCAATTTGTTTATCTTATTTTTTAGGAAAACACAATTAAATATGGCAGTCAGCTTGCTCATTGTATTGAAAATTGCTTTGAGTGGCCTGACGGCGGGAATATATTTTACATCCAGGACGAAAAAACCTGGAATTACGGTGCTGATGGTGTCCATAGCTTATGCACTTAACAGTTATATGGTAGGATATTGCTGGAATGTGATGTGGTTGGATGCCATCATGATTTTCCCGATTGTGATTATGGGAATCGAGCGTCTTATTGATAAAAAAGATGGAAGATTATATGGGATAGCTTTATTTTATGCTCTTTACTGCAATTATTATATTGCATTTATGATCTGCATCTTTTCGGTGATCTGGTATCTTTTTTACTCTTTCCGCAGTGTAAAACAATTCTTTTTCCGGGGACTTGCCTTTGCGGGATATTCTTTTCTGGCTGCAGGAATGGCCGCCGTATTACTTCTTCCGGCTTATTCCGGGATAAAACAGACGGCTTCCGGAGACGAGATGGGATTGCCGGTTCACAGCTGGCTGACCAGTTTTGCAGATCTTCTGACCAGACAGTTTAACCTGGGATATCCGATCAGTCATGATAATTTTGATGGAAATGCAAACTTGTTTATCGGGATTTTTACTGTATTGGCAGTCATTTTGTATTTTATGAACCGGGAGATTTCTCTTCTTTCCAAGGTTAAGAAGGGGCTGTTGCTCATTCTGTTTTATGTAAGCTTCAGTGAGGAGATTCTTAATTTTATCTGGCACGGATTTCATAACCAGTATGGAATTCCAAACCGTTTTTCCTTCCTGTTTGGGTTTGTTTTGCTGACCATGGTTTTTGAATTGTTTGAACATAAAGACTGTATCAGAAACTGGCAGGCGGTTTCCGGTTGTGTGATCGGGCTTGGACTTTTATTTTACAGCAGGAATTATACGACGGAGCCAATGGAAGACGCAATGTATGGACTGGCCGGTTTTCTGATTCTTACTTATGGGATGATTTTATTTATTTTAAGCTTTGATCATCGGCACAGAAAGTGGCATATGGCATTGTTCAGTGTTATCGCGATGGTGGAGATTGGTGCAACGGCAGTGGCCGGTTTTGATACCAACGGGCAGATTTCTGTTTCGAAATTTTTCTACGGAACGGAGAATATGGCAAACGCCACAGAGGCATTGGATGATGGTACTTTTTTCCGCAGTGAGCTTGCAGATGGGAAAATCGTGGATGAAAATGCCTGGTATCGGCTCAATGCGGTGGGACTTTTTGGATCTACTGCGACAGATCATATGGTAAACATGATGGATTCTCTCGGATTTTATACGGGATGTAACGAATATCTTTATGAGGGGGCGTCCCCGGTGACTAATCTGCTTCTGGGGGTTCGTTACATTTACTATCATCCGGAGGATACCCTGCACACGGATTTTCAGTATAAGGACAGCTATGGAGCTTTTGATGTGTATGAGAATCCGACGAAAGGATTATCGCTTGGATATATGATGGATCAATCTGTGGATGACTGGTATTATGAAAGTGCTTATCCTTTCCGGGTACAAAATGATCTGTGTGAGAAGGCCTTCGGCGTGGAGAATGTATTTGAGACTCTGGAAGTGGGAGATCCGGTTACCAGTGGCTGCAGTGCTTCGAGAACAAATGATGGAGAGTACTATTTTGAGTATGAGGAAGCGCTGGCAGATAATATGACGTTTACGATTCCTATTAATAAAGATATGGATAATCTTTATGTGTTTTATGATGGAACACAGGTGGAAAATGCCAGAATTGCGGTTGATGGAGAGATTATTCAGGAGGGAGATATTGACAGTCAGATTTTATTTGTTGGGAAAGCGACCGCCGGCAGCAGCGTGACAGTAACTTTTGAACTGAAGGGAGAAACGCCAACCGGTTATGTTCGTCTTTCGGCAGCGAATCTGAATCAGCTTCGTTACCAGGAATTGGAAGAAAGAATGACTTCGCAAGCTCTTCAGGTGAAAGAGTACACCGATCGTTATATTTCCGGAACGGTTGTTGCTGAAAAAGATCAGATATTATTTTTATCCATTCCATATGATGAGGGATGGGAAGTCGTGGTCGATGGGAAAGCTACAAAAACAGAAAAGATTGGGGATGCTTTTCTGGCAGTGCCGTTGTCTGAAGGAGAGCACGAGGTGGAACTTGGGTTTACCCCGGATGGATTTTCGATCGGCTGGAAAATATCTTTGATTTGCATGATTATTTTTGCTGGAATCTGTGCCATGACACCGCGGATTCGCAGAAAACGTCAGGAGAAAGAGGAAGCTCGTCTTAAGAAAATGTTGTGGGAGGAAGAGTTTTTTCTTATGCAAGAGAGTAAAAATGAAGAAAGTGCATCAGATGAAATGCCGGAAGAAGTGTGATATAGTCGATGGAGACAGGATAGATCTGATCACAAACAGGGAGGTAGTTACTATGAAGAAGACAGGAATTCTATTGGCTGCGCTGGTGATGACCGGAACGCTGCTTTGTCAGAGCGTAGTATTGGCAGATGGAGTGGAAGAAAAACCATATTTGTCTTTAGGGGCTGATTTAAATAAAAAAGAAAAGGCAACGGTTCTCGAATTGCTTGGGGTAGACGAAGATGAGCTTGATGAATATACTGTGGTGACGGTGACGAATCAGGACGAGCATAAATATCTGGATAATTATCTGAGTGCATCGGTGATTGGAAGCAGAGCCTTATCCTCCGTTCTCGTGGAAAAGAAAGAAAAAGGAGAAGGAATCGACGTTACCACAAAAAATATTACGTATTGTACAGAAGGAATGTATGAAAATGCATTGACAACGGCAGGAATTGAGGATGCCGACGTTATTGTTGCAGGACCTTTCAATATCACCGGAACCGCCGCGCTGGTCGGAGCAATGAACGCTTATGAAGATATGACCGGTGAGGCAATCAGCCAGGAAAGCAAAGATGCTGCGACCAATGAGCTGGTGGTTACCAGTGAGCTGGCAGAAGAGCTGGAAGATTCCGAGAAAGCAGAACAATTTCTGGCATTAATTAAAGAAGAAGTGTTATCCGCTGATATCCAGAATGAAGAGGATATTAACGAAGTCATTGGCGATTGTGAAGAAAAAATGCAGATTGAACTGACGGATGAACAGCGTCAGCAGATTGCAGAACTCATGGAAAAAATCAACGATCTGGATCTTGATTTGGATGTGTTAAAACAGCAGGCCAGTGATATTTATGATGAGTTGAGCAAGTTGAATATTAATACAGAAAGATTTTTTGCAAAGATTCAGGCCGCATTATCTCAGATTCTGGAGTATCTTTCCAGTCTGTTTTCCTAAAATTAGAAGACTTGCTTTTGTAAATGGTGAAGTTGCCTCAGGAAGGCAGAAAACGGAACAGGTTGATGGCATAGATCAGGAGAACGCCGGGAATTCCCAAAACTGTAGAAACACCTACAGTGATTGGATTGATTCCCACGCAGGTTACGATATCTCTTGCAGAACAGAACATATTAAAGAAATAAAGAAAAGAAAGACCGGCAGCACCGCGCCCGAAAAAGGCCAGCAGGACTGCGGGTCTTTTTTTGATGCAGGAAATAAGGCAGGCGAGTAAGGCAACAATGGAAAACAATAAAATAATCTGATTGTGAGTCATGGCAGTGTCCTGTTTGTTGTTTCTACATGATATGTACCTGTCCGGAAAAATATGTATTATGTTTTCTTTTGCAGTGAAGCTGTGTTTCTATACTATTGTCTCAGGTGCCATGCTCTCATCGCTTATCCTTTCGGCTTGAAGTGGAGGAATTCTTGCTATGTTATGTAAAAATCATCTTTTTGACAATTTATCCCTCTTTAATAAATAGTAGAAAATGGAAAAAATGGAAAAAAATAATAGACAAAAAATGGAAATTATGATATATTATGTCTGGGACAACAAGAGAAGGTTATAGAAGGATAAGGTGGGCAGGTGTTTACGATTGTTATTGGAGAAGAAGAACAGTATGAAGAATATGGCAGAAGACTGGTTCGATATCTGGAATCTCATTGGAAGGGACCATTGCGGATTTTCCGTCATACACAGCCACAGAGTCTGCTGCAGACAGAAGTCGCTGATTGCTATCTGCTTGGTGAGGAATACAGAGAAGCGATACTGGGGGATGAAGAAGTGTCCGGTTTCTACAGGCATAAGGAGGTGCAGAACCGGGAGATCGTGATCTCCAACAGCGAAAAGAAGGGATGTTTCTGTCGTTATCATGCACCGGCAGAATTGATTTCTCTGATTTATGATAAGATTCCGGAACATTCTGCGGAGATAGGTTTCCACAGGGAGGCAACGGTACCGGATTGTCAGATAACGGGAATCTTTTCACCTGTTTTTCATTCTGGATTAAAAAGGATTGCCACAAGTTATATGCATTCTGGTGATTTATATCTGGGGATGGATGACATGAATGATTTCCATGAACCGGGAGGGAATATGGGAGATTTGTGTTATTTTATTCTCTTAAAAGATGAGGAGATTCTGCATCACATTAAGGAGATTGCTGAGGAATTTCAGGAGATGTATTTTGTGGAAGCTCCGGAAGTTTATTTTGATCTGCTTGAGCTGAGAGATGAGGAGTATCAGTGGTTTTTTGATCGGCTGAGGAGGGAGAAGGAATATCCGGAAGTCTTTGTGGGAATCGGATGTGGTGTTTTGGGACAGGGGGAGATGTTGCAGTTTTTTGATCGGATTATTTTGATTGATTCCAGAGAGGATCGATACCAGCATGTCTTTTGCAATCATATGGAGAGGGCGATTCAGGCAGGAGGGATTCTGTTTCATGGCGTGATAGAGAGAAGATACCGGGAGGATGTCCTTCATGAATCACTTTGATAAACAGAAACTTCGAAAGCAGATTCTACAGCAGATGGATGGCTGTAACTATGCGACGGATGAAGATATTTACCGGGAGATTGATCGGGCTATTTTGAGAGAGGGGCATGTCTGTTATGGCACTTTGCCTGAGAAGAAGGACCTGAGGGAGCAGTTGTTTTATTCTATTCGGGGGTTTGATATTCTGGAAGAATATCTGAAAGATGAGGATGTGACAGAGATCATGGTGATTGGGGCTTCCAGAATCTTTGTAGAAAAGAATGGAAGGCTGGAGCGGACAGAGAGTTCCTTTTCCGGGGAAGAGGAGGTTTACAGACTGATTGATCAGATGCTGGCACCGACCAACCGGATTGTCAATGAGGTTTCCCCGATTGTGGATGGGCGGCTTCCGGATGGATCAAGAGTGCACATTATTCTTCCGCCGATTTCTCTGGAAGGGCCTGCGATTACGATACGTAAATTTCAAAAAGGTGGTATGACGATGGAGAAGCTCATAGATTTTGGGGAATTTCCTGCGGCATTGGCAGAGATTCTCGGAACGCTGGTGAGAAGTCGATATAATATTCTGATCAGTGGGAGCACCAACTCCGGGAAGTCATCGCTGATCAATGCGCTGGCAGGTCACATCATGCCCGATGAGAGAATTATTACGATAGAGGATTCTGCAGAACTTCAGTTTTATCATGTGGAGAACCTGGTTCGTCTGGAGACTCGTAATGCTAATGTGGAAGGGATGAATGAGATTACGATGAATGATTTGATCAAAGCCAGTCTTCGTATGCGCCCCACCAGAATTATTGTGGGGGAAGTCCGGGGAGCGGAAGCTGTTTCCATGCTGCAGGCATTTTCAACTGGTCATAATGGTTCGTTCAGTTCCATTCATGCCAATGCCTGCAGAGATGCTCTTTTGCGTTTGGAAACGATGGTGTTGATGGGGATGGATATGCCACTTCGGGCCGTGCAGGGACTGATTGCATCCTCCATAGATATTCTGATTCATCTTGGAAGACTTCCTTCCGGAAGAAGAAAAATTCTTGAAATCAGTGAACTTCTGGGATTTGACGGAACAGATTACCGGATGAACCCCCTTTTTCGTTATCAGCTTAAAAAAGGGGAGCAGGGAAATCTGCAATTGGTCAATGAGATCGTGGATAATGAGCGGCTTCTGAGTTATGGAGAGTTTGATAACTATAAAAATGCATTGGAGAGATTTGATGGCAATGAGCAAAAAGTTTGAGAGAAAAAAAGGGCAGAACCGGTTATGGGAGATTATTTTCGGAGAGATGTTATTGCTATTGGTCGTAATTTTGTGTTATGGCAATCTGATCTGGATGATTCCTCTTCAGATTTTGATGATTCCTTATGAGATTGTGATAAAGAAGAAAAAAGAGCAGTGGAGAGAACAACAGTATCTGGCTGGATTTCGGGAGGTTCTGCAATCTCTGATAACTTCTTTGCAGGCAGGATATTCTCTTGAAAATTCATGTCGGATTGCATGTACAGAACTGGAACCGGTTTTTCACGGAAAAAAGAATCCAACCATGGATCAGCTGAGAAGAATCGTCCGTGGTATTGATCTTCATCGCCCGCTGGAAGAATTGTTCCTGAATTATGCAGAAGAAACCGGAATAGAGGAGATTTATCAATTTGCGGTGGTGTTGGATATATCCAGAAATACAGGGGGTAATGTGGTAGAGATTCTTAAGACATCGATGGAACATCTGGAGTACAGAATGGGGGCAGAGGAAGAGATTCAGGTGATTCTCAGCGGAAAGCTTTTTGAGAAAAATATCATGTTGTTAATGCCGTTTGGCATGCTGTTTTATCTGAGAATGACCAATCCGCAATATGTAGCCTGTTTTTATAGCACAACAGGAGGACACATTGTGATGACGATTTTTATTGCTGCGATATTGTGTTGCTTTTTCTGGACGGAGCAGATTATGGATATTTCGTTTTAGACCCGGAGGACAGGCAAGGGAGAATGAAAAAGTTAAAGAAGTTTTTATATAATCCTGCAGAGAAGATCATGCAAAGGCTTCCGTTATCATGGAAATCCCTTTGTTTTCGCAAAATCAAAAAGATACTTCATGGACAATATCATGATTCGGAGCAGGAGCTCGAACGACAGGCACGTGAGTTTGTAAAAAAAGAAATTACTATTTTGTTTTGGGGTGTGCTGGTATTGACGGTTTTGGGAATCCTTGTGTTTTGTATTACCCTCTTTCTACCGGACAGCAGATTATATGAGAGAAAGAATTTTGGATTTGGCGAAACAGAAATTCCACTACTCCTGGAGAAAGATGGTAAGCAACGAACATATTCTCTTTTGCTGGAAGAACAACAATTGTCGTCAAAGGAACTGAATTCAGTATTTTCCAGCTTTTTTAAAGACCTGGAACAAAATATGAAAGGAAAGAATGTTTCTTTACAGAATGTGACAGGAAAATTGGTTTTTGATGAGTCTCTGGATGGTTATCCTTTTACAATAACGTATGATCCGGAAGAGACGGATTATATCGATTGGGATGGGAGCCTGGGAGAAGCTTTCAGACGATTACGTTCCGGAGAATTCTTTTCCACAGGCATCACAGTGACGGCAGAATATGGTGATTATTGCCGTAGTTACCGGTATGATGTTCAGATAAAAGGGGCAAAAGGAGAACAAAAGGGAAATATTTTTCAGAAAACCATAGAGAATCTTCAAAAACGGGAAAAACAGACGAGAACAGATAAAACCTTTCTGCTTCCGAAGAATTATAAGGAAGTCACAATCGAAAAGGAAGGGAAGGAAAATCATATGGGGGTTTTGTTTTTTCTGGGATGTATTTTGCTTTTCTTCTTTCCCGTTCATAATTATATGGAACTACGGGAAAATGAAAAAAGATGCAGAAAGGAAACCGTACAGGATTTTCCTGTGATTGTTCATCTGCTGACATTATATATGGGGGCAGGATTATCGTTTGCATCGTCTGTCCGAAGAATCAGTGAGGATTATCAGAAACGGCAGAGAAAAAAGAAAAAGAAATATGCTTTTGAAGAAATTATGCGAATGGATCGGCAGATGCGAATGGGAGTCAGTCAAAAAGAAGCATGTGTCTCTTGGGGAAAACAGTTTGAGGAGACCATGTATCACAAATTGTCATTTACATTAATTCAGACGATTTCCAAAGGTACAAGAGAAGCGAGAGTATTGATGGAGAATACCGAAAAAAATGCTTTTATGCATAGAGTAGACCGGGCAAAAAAAGAAGGAGAAGAAGCCACGACCAGATTATTATTTCCAATGATGGTGTTGCTTGGTCTGGTAATGGTATTGATTTTGTTTCCAGCATTTATGCAGTTTCAGGGATTTTGATGCGGAAGGTTTTGTCTGGAAATATTTTGTGAACAGGAATGGAAGTTGTTTTGATCAAGAAAGGATGGATGAAGATGGCAGAGTGGAAAAGTAAGCTGGGAAGCTGGAAAAATAAGTGTGTATCGGTGTTAAAAGAGGATTCCGGTATGGGAGTCGTTGAGGTTATTTTAATCATTGTGGTTCTTATTGGACTTGTTATTATTTTCCAGACAAATATCAAGACTGTTGTGTCTTCCATTTTTAAAACGATACAGACAAATGCAGGTAAGATTAAATAGAATATTATCAGAAAAAAAGGGACAGATTACCGTGTTTCTTTCACTCATATTTCTGGTTTTAATGGGACTTGCTTTCTGTATTCTGGAAGGAATGCATATATATACGGAAGTATCTCTGTCGGAAGAAGTATTTATGGAAGCGGGAGACTATGTTTTGTCGCAGTATAATCGACCACTTTTTGAGCGGTATCATTTGTTTTTTCTGGATCCGGAAGAAGAGGAACAGATTGTGTCAGATGGAGAGAGTTATATGAAAAGCTATTTGGATACGAACAGTTCTTTTTCATTTGAATGTGATAATCTTTCTGTTACAGAAGAGAAAACAGCTATGGATGAGGATGGGTTGTATCTGAAACATCAGATTCGGGAGTGGATGAAGTACAGAGAGATTGAGAAAGCCGGAGAAGGAATCAAAAAATTATTTCATTCCATGACAGATGTGGAACAGAAGAAGGATACTGTTCAAAAGGAAATAAATGCGGCGGATGCTGCACAAGAAGGGGAGTCAAAAGCAGAACCGTTACAAGAAGAAACATCAGAAGAAGCGGGTTTGGAGAAAGAAAATTCTGAAGGTACGGTTTCTGCTGATGTGACCGTAAAAGAAGGATTTCAATGGAAACAATTAAAAGAAACCCTGGAGCAGATTATCAAATCAGGAATTCTGCTGTATGTGACGGATGATCTGAATCAGTTATCTGCCTTATCAATATCAGGGGATCAGCTTCCTTCTCAAAAAAAGGGCATCAAAAAAGAATCCATTATCAATTTTCCGGTATCCGTTACTGATTTCGGAAGCTGGAAAGATGTTCTGAAAGTTCCTGATATTGGTAATCCCGATGACCATTTTCTGTCAGACGAATTTTTTCTTTCCGAATATATTTTTGACCATTTTGATTGCTATATCAGGAAAAAGGATGATAGAAGTATTTGGCCGAGGTGTCTTCAATATGAAGTAGAATATCTGGCGGGAGGCAGATTATCCGATCAGGAGAATCTGAAACTGGTTGCAGATAAAATGTTATTACTTCGATTTGTAATGAATTATTCTTTTGCATCCAGCGATACAGAAATTAACAATACAGCAGGTGCTATGGCAGATGTGTTGAGTGGAGTCTTTGGATTACCGGCGGCGAGAGAAGCTGTGAGAGTTTTGTTGATTTCAGCCATCAGCTATGGAGAATCTCTTCTGGAAGTGCATACGTTGTTTGCCGGAGGGGAGATTGCTGCGGTCAAAGATGCTGGTACATGGAATTTGTATTTTCATAATGCAGCGGAGTTGTTAAAAAACCGGGAAAAAGTTAAAACCGGGAAAAATAATGTTGATTATAAAGATTATTTGCGACTTCTGCTTGCCATGCAAATAAAACCGGAAAAAGTATATTATCGTATGATGGATGTGATGCAGGTCAATCTTCGTCTGGAACAGCCGGATTTTTTAATGGAAAATTGTATCTTTCGGTTTCGATGGCAGGCAGATATGAAATGTGCGATGGGAAGCCACTTCTATACTGTTCTAATGGATCGAGTGAATAGTTATTAGAAGATTTGGGATATTTTCTATCAGATAAACAGGAGGTGAAATCAGGTGCTCTTAAAATAAAAAAATTTATCAGATGCTGTAACTATATTCATAATATCATAATAAAAAAATATAAGAATCGGTCTCTCCAGGCACTGGCTTCAGCATACAGGCAAATGAGGAAAAGAGCATCTGATTTTGCCTCCTGTCAAAGTACGACAGGTTCCGCTACGGTGGAGAGTGTGCTTGCTCTTCCTGTTTTTCTCTGTGCCATGGTCAGTGTTCTTATGATGGGACAAAGTATTGTGACAGAGGGAAAAATACAGCATGCCGTGACAAAAACAGCAAAACTCTGTGCCAGCCAGAAAGCAATGAATAAAGAACCGAATGTATTTCGAACCTTTTATTCTGTATTTGAGATGTCTCAGGGAGACAGTAGTTGTATTGCCGGTAATAAAGCAGGAATTCGATTGTCAATCAAAGAGCACGAAAATGGTGAACTTATTGAGGTAAAGGCAGTATATCGGCTCCGGATCACAACCAGTTTTTTGGGAGAGCTTTCTTCCAATCAAACGGCAACAGCGGTTCAGAGAGTGTTTTGTGGATATTCGTCCCATGGGGAACCGGATAACGACAAAAATCCCATTGTATATGTGGCTAAAACAGGGAATGTGTATCATACCAATCTGTCGTGTTCTCATATTTGTATCAGTATTTCCGGAGAAGCTGTGGAGCAGCTGATGAATCATTCTGGCCTGGATGCCTGTGAAAAGTGTATACAGAAAGGAGAAAAACCATCCAAATTGTATATTACTGCCTATGGGGAATGTTTTCATTCCTCTCTGCATTGCAGCGGATTGAAGAGATCAGTGAAAGCGATTCGACTCAGTGAAGCGGGGCATATGAGAATGTGCACGAGATGTGCAGCCCGGGCAGCTGCAGGGGATTAGTACATCGTTTGGAAAAACAGGCAAGTTATTCGGCCGAGTTATTTAAGATACGATGTACTAACATGACCTGGTTCAATTAGAAAGGAACGGAATATGGATTGAAAAGAGTCAGGAAAACAAAAGCGGGGAAGATTACCATAGAAGTATCGATCATCGTGCCGGTCATTTCAATTATACTTGTGGGTGTAGTTTTTTTACTGTTATTTTTTCTGGATATGTCTGTTGTAAAAAGTGAGACAGTGAGGATAAGTAATGAAGTGGCATCATGTTGGAAGGCAGATGCAGATCTTTCTACGGGAGATTATGCAGAAGAAAAATTATTAAAAAGAGAGGTATATTTCCTTGTTAAAAATAAAAGAAAAGCTCTCATAAACAGGGCAGAAAAACGACTTGAACAAAGATTAAAAGAACGGTTGGTGGTGACAGGTATTAAAAATAAAAGTGTAAAGCTTCAAATTGACAGGGTTGTGACCAGTGCAACCATACATTTTTTATGGCCTTTGAATAACATTACTGATTATATGGGAACAGAAGAGCTTGTTTTTACCTGTCGTTCCATAAGTCCTGTGGAGAACAGAGAAGAAAAGCTTCGGATATTCAAAAGTAAACAGAGTCGGAATGAGGTGAAAGAGTGAAGATTCAAAAAGAAGGTCTGAAAATATATCGGGTGGAAGAGTCCGTGCAAAGTGAATATTTTTTATCGGTAGAGTATCAGACTTTGCGTTTGAATCAACCCGACACTTTGATTCCTGTATTGCTTCGGGAAAAAGATGGGAGAAGGCTTTTGTTATATGATATAACGGAAGAGAAAAATCTTCTGAATATTACAGATGGGAAAGGTTTCTCCTGGAAAGATTGCCGTCATTTTTTGAAAAATGTTCTGAAACTCATGGATGAGGTGGAGGAATTTATGCTTGAGCTGGAACATGTAAGTTTCGAGCCTGAGCAGATTTATAGAAAAGATGAGGAACATTTTCAATGGATGTATTTTCCAGATCGTACAAATGACATTAGACAGGAGATAGAGAGTTTTTTTGCATGGATGTTATCACAGATTGATTATGGGGATAGTGAGTCGGTCCGGTATATTTATCATGTATATTGGAGTATACGGAATCGAGGCTTTTCCAGAGAAATGATAGAGGATAGTATTTCCTATTCGGAAAACTCAAAAGATGCGGGAACTATCGCTTGTGAGGAGTTTGTGTCGGAAAAAGAAACGGAAGTGATATCGGAAAGAGATGAGGATACAGAAGATTTGCTGATGGACAGCAGCAGATGGCAACATATGGAACGATCAGCCAGAGATCTCTTCGTAGATAAAGATACTGTAGAAACATATTCTAAGAAGAACTGGATTGTTTTCATGATTGGATTACTGGTTCTTCTAATTATTACCCTTCTTCTGACAGCATATTTTCTGATAAGTTGGATACAGAATGATTTTCCCAATGAAACGATTCCTTATCTGGCAGGTTTGGGAATTGGTATTTTATTCCTTTTGGATGGGATATTTCAATCTGGAAAAAAATGGTTAAAAAAGGAAGACAGGAAGGCGGGAAAAGAGGACAGTAGAAGAAGAGAGGAGGTTAGCAGAAAAAGAGAAGAAGACAGCAGAACAACGATACTCAGTGTGAGACATGATGTGCCTAAGCCGGTATTAAAATCTTTGAATACCGGTGAGATTACAGGGTTATTTACGTTTCCCTTTTATATTGGGAATCTATCAGGGCTCAATCAGCTGATCATAGATGATGATACAGTAAGCAGACAGCATGCAGTGATTTTGAAAGGAAAACATGCAGGAACTTATATCATACAAGACCTGCAATCAACCAATGGAACCTGGGTGGAGGAAGAACGGCTGTTGCCAGATAAGCCAGTCAGATTGGAAGATGGGAACCGGATCTGTTTTGCATCTCAATATTTTCAGTTTATGATGGTGGAAGCGCATTTGTGATGCGGATGATGTACGACTTCAGGTATTGTATAATGGAGAAAAATCGTATAGAATGAGTAGAAAAACATATCATAGATTGATTGGGAGGTTCAAAATGGACTTTATCAATGAACTGCAAAGATTTTTGAGGCAGATGGGTTTTCGTCTGTTGGAAAATGAAGAGAAGATATTATGGATAAAAGAAGAATATAATCAGGTTAAACTTTTGGAGATTGTTCCGGAACTTCTTCCTGGACAGAGCAGACACCTGGTGAAAAATCAGCAGGATGAGCTGGCGCAGCTGGGAAATCATATGATGATTCGTTTCCAGAAGAAAGTAGATTTTCTGACTGTGATGATTTTCAAAGATCTGCCGGAAGAACAGATAATTGAAGAATTGAATCCGTATCCTGATATCTGGTGTCTGGACAGAAAAAATGGTCGTCTTTTCATCTATGAGAATCAAAGAACGGATTATGATAATCTAAGAGATCCGTTGGAAACTTTCCTTGCGTCATATCGGAAACATGAAGTAATGGAGGAAAAGAAAGATTTTCAGATCATCTTTCAACCGTTGAATACGGGAATTGTGATTGCCAATATTCTTGTGTTTGTGATTCTCAGCTTAATGGGGAATATGACAGATGCAACCTTTATGGCAGAACATGGGGCACTGGATCTTCGATATGTGATGGAAAAAGGACAGTACTATAGATTGTTTACTGCGATGTTTCTTCATTTTGGGGCAGATCATCTGTTGCAGAATATGTTAATTCTGCTGTTGATTGGAAGTCGCCTGGAACGAATTGTGGGAAAAGGAAAGTATCTTTTCATTTATCTTGGAGCGGGATTGGGATCTTCGTTGAGTTCTCTTTTTATCACTCTGGCCAGGGAACCTTATACAGTGGCTGCCGGAGCGTCTGGAGCGATTTTTGGGGTAATGGGAGGTCTGTTATTTCTGATTCTTAAGGATATGATTCAGGGAAAGAGAAAAAGAATGAAAGAAATTGGATTGACCGGAATCATATTTATGATTGTATCAGCCCTGTCCTATGGATTTGCGACGACAGGTGTGGATAATGCAGCCCATGTGGGAGGCTTGATTGCCGGATTTATACTTACAGGACTGCTGACTATCCGGGAATAAAAACGGAATTAACCCTATGGCAGGCGATTCCATATTTAATTCATGGTTTCCTGCCATTTACGCCACACCCAAGCCGTAGGCTTTGGTGCTTCATTTTGTGCGAACGTCCCTTCGTTTTTATTTTCAGTAACGCAAAAAATTAATCCCCGAAAGAGATTCCGAGATCTTTTGCTTGTTTGATAATTTGATCGTCTGGGGAAACATATTTTAATTTGCCGGCAACATCTTTCAATGGGATGGAATCTACTTCATAGCCCTTCATGATTACCATTTTACCGTAATCCTCGTTGTGAATCAATTCGGCAGCGGCAGAACCGAGACGGCTGGAGATGACACGGTCGAATGGAACCGGAATACCGCCTCGTTGGGTGTGTCCAGGAATGGTAACGCGGACTTCTTGTCCGGTTGCTTCTTCGATTTTGGCAGCCAGCTCATAGCCTACGGTAGAATAAGGTCGTTTTGCCACTTTTTCTTTATATTGCTTTTTCGATAATTGGGCGTCTTCTTTGGATATGGCGCCTTCCGCCACGGCAAGAATGGTGAAATCTTTTCCCTGTTCATGACGGCGTTTGATGGCTTCGATGACATGATTCAGATTATAAGGAATTTCCGGAATCAGAATGATGTCAGCCCCGCCGGCAATTCCGGCATGTAAGGTAACCCACCCAACTTTATGACCCATCAGTTCCACGATAAAAACACGGTCATGGGAAGCAGCTGTGGTGTGAATACAGTCAATGGTATTTGTGGCGATATCCACGGCACTCTGGAAACCGAAAGTCATGTCGGTTCCCCAGAGATCATTGTCAATGGTCTTTGGAAGAGAAACCACATTAAGACCCTCTTCACTTAAAAGATTGGCAGTTTTCTGGCTGCCGTTACCGCCCAGAACAACCAGGCAGTCCAGATCCAGATATTTGTAGGTAGCCTTCATGGCTTCCACTTTATCAAGACCATTTTCGTCCGGGGTTCTCATCAATTTAAAAGGTTGTCTGGAAGTTCCGAGAATCGTACCTCCACGAGTAAGAATTCCGGAGAAATCCTTTGGAGTCATGCGTCTGTAATTTCCATATATAAGTCCTTTATATCCATCTTCAAAGCCATAAAGCTGAAAATTTCCTTCCAGATGGGTTAATCCCTTTACAACACCACGCATTGTGGCATTTAAACTTTGACAATCTCCGCCACTTGTGAGCATACCAATTCGTTTCATTGCATCATATCCTTTCTTTTGTGAATTTTGTCAGAGGCATTTTTGTCCGCTCTAGTGTGTGTAGATTCTGCATTTATGCAAGTGGTTTATGAAACTGAATTTATGACAAAGTTTCATATATGATTTATAATTCAATACGTCCGTCAAGAGCTCTGGAAAGAGTAACTTCGTCAATGTATTCAAGCTCTCCTCCGATAGGGACTCCGCTGGCGATTCTTGTAATACGGATGCCTTTCGGCTTCAGTTTTTTTGTGATATACATTGCCGTAGCTTCACCGTCCAGACTGGAACTGGTGGCGAGAATCACTTCTTTGATGCCTGGGTCTTCCAGTCTTTCTTCCAGTTCCCGGAAACGTATCTCATCGGGACCTTTGCCAAGACTTGGGACAAGGGTTCCCTGCAGGACATGGTAAACACCATTATACTGGCCTGTCTTTTCGTAGGCGGCCAGATCCTTTGTATGTTCCACTATCATGATAGTGCTGTGATCTCTTTTGTCACTGGAACAGATTGGGCAGATTTCCGAGTCTGTCAGGGTACAGCAACATTTACAGTAGCGGATGTTTTTTCGAGCAGTTACAAGAACTTCTGCCAGATGCTCTACATGTTCTTCCGGCATATTGATAATATGAAAAGCGAGACGCTGCGCTGATTTGCTGCCGATTCCCGGCAGGCGGCGCAGTTCCTCGATCAGATTGGTAACCTGAGTACTGTAATAATTCATTAGAAGCCAAAGCCTCCGCCCAGACCGCCGGCAAATTTAGCCATCTGATTCTGGGTGTCTGTTTCCATGGCACGAAGAGCCTCATTGGTAGCGGCCATGATCAGATCCTCTAACATTTCAATGTCATCCGGATCGACAACCTCTTCTGCGATTTTGACAGAAGTCACTTCTTTCTTACCAGATACAGTAACGGAAACCACACCGCCGCCGGCAGAAGCTTCATAAGTTTTTTCTTCCAGTGCTTTGGATGTTTCTGCCATCTGTTTCTGCATTTTCTGTGCCTGTTTCATTAAATTGTTCATGTTTCCAGGCATTCCTCCTGGAAAACCACCTCTTTTTGCCATAGTAATATAACCTCCAAATTTGTTTTAATCAGATGACGGAAGCCATCTGTGTCTTAGACTATTCAAAAATAACAGTCTGATGACTTTTACTTAAATCAATATAATTTGATTGTGTTTGTATTGTTTGTTCCTGAGAGAGACATTCGAATTTGACGCTCTTTCCGGTCTGCTGTGCAACGATTTCTGATAAAAGCTCCAGATTATGCTGGTGGTCTCTTTCAAAATAACTTTTACCGATATCATTGCTCTTGAAAATCAATTTGATTACAGAACTGTCCTCGGAAACGGCAATGCGGGCCGATTGTAAAAATTTCTGCATGGGCATACCGGTCTGACTGATGATCGTATTCCAGTTGGCGGCAATTTTTTTCAAGTCCTCCGTTTCTGCCGGTGAAAAACGTTCTTCCAGAGTCCGCAGTGTTTCTTCTGGGGAAGATGGCGACGAAGGATTTGCCGTCGATGGAGTAGCAGGATGTGCATCCGAACTGCCGGTGACAGGCGTTGCCGTGGCGACCGGAATCCCCTGAGCCATCTGTTGCTCCAACTGACGCAGGCGTTCTAAAAGACTCCCGGTATCTGTCTCCATCTGTGGAGTGCAAAGTTTGATAAACCCGACCTCCAGAAGAACCCGTTTCTGAGTGGCGTTTCGAATCTGGTTGGAAAGATCCGATAAAATCCGAATAAATCGAAGAAGAGTATTGCTGTCGATCATGGCAGATTCTTCTTTCAGGACGGCAATTGCCTCAGAAGACAGATCCAGGCTGTCCTCCATACCCTGCTGATCCTTTAATATGAGGAGATTGCGCAGATACCACAGAAAATCAGCAAGAAACTGAGATAATTCCCTGCCTTCAATGATGATCTGGTCAATCACATCAAGGACCGCACCGGTATCCTGATGAAGAATATGTCGGAGAAGATTACTGAAAACAGAAGTATCTACTGTTCCAAGCACTTCCAGTACGTTCTCATAAGTCAGAGTCTGATTCAAATAAAAAGCAATGCATTGATCCAGAAGACTTAAAGCATCACGCATGGAGCCGTCAGCTGCCCGCGCAATGTAGCGAAGCGCTTTTTCTTCCGCTGAAATCCCCTCTTTAGCCATAAGATCTGCCAGATGATTGGTGATGGTATCAAGAGAGATCCGTTTGAAATCATATTTCTGGCACCTGGAGAGAATCGTGACGGGAATCTTGTGTTTTTCTGTCGTTGCGAGAATGAAAATAACGTAAGATGGCGGCTCCTCCAGAGTCTTTAAAAGTGCATTGAAGGCTCCTTGAGAGAGCATGTGAACCTCATCAATAATATATACTTTATACCTGCCCTCAATGGGTGCGTACTGAACCTGCTCCCGGATCTCACGAATATGATCCACACCATTGTTGGAAGCAGCATCAATCTCTATAACATCCATGGAACGCTGCTCGTTGATAGAACAGCAGGATGGACATTCATTACAGGGATTGCCGTCAACCGGATTCTGACAATTCACCGTCTTGGCAAAAAGCTTGGCGATGGAAGTCTTACCGGTACCTCTTGTGCCGCAAAACAGGTAGGCGTGCCCGATTCGATTGTAAATAATCTGATTACGTAATGTCTGGACGATGACATCCTGACCCTTTACTTCATCAAAATCATTGGGACGCCATTTCCGGTATAAAGCCATGTACGACATGAAAATCACTCTCCTGGATAATATGCTGAAAACATTTTAGCATATTCGGGACAGCTTTTCCAGAAAAAGCTGTCTCTCCCGATTCTGTTCCGGAAGCTTTTTCAGTTTTTCCTCCATTTTCGGGGAAATCCAGCTCTTGCGATGGTTATAATATTGATTGGATATTTTCCAGAATTTCTCCGGATAAAGGAACAAAAGATATAAAAAATGAAAATCCTGATTACTCAAAGTCCGATGGGAGGAATAACCGGAGAGTCCTGTTTCAAAATATGTATAATCATAATGATTTTTTTCCAGAGTTTTGCGCATAAAAAGATAAAAATCCATAAGATATGGCTGATAACAAATCGATTCAAAATTGACGGTGGCAACGGAATGATCCGGTAGCATCAATATATTGTGATGATGATAAGTGCCATGGCAAACCCCGCAATCCGGCTCATAATCATGAATGCAGGAAGCTTTTAAAACGTCCAGAGCATGGGATGCCTGTTGATAAAATGAGGAATAATATTCCAGATAAAGAAGCTCAAAAGGTTTTTTCTTTGTGACTTTGCTGATATATTTTCGGATGGTTCGAAGTTCCTGATTTCGCCTGGAAAACAGCTGGAAAATAGATTTGATCTCAGGATGTTCAAAAGGAATCTCCGGGATTTCAGAAGAAATCTGATGGAGTAAGGACAGATTTCGGCAGGCAAGATAAACATCCTGAAGATTGCTGCAGTCACATTCCCGTCCATTAAAATAATGTTTTAAAATAAAGGGTGTGTGATAACGGTCATAGGTAACAAGACTTTCTTCCCGGGATAAAAGATACTGATCAATGGCGGTGAAACCGGCTTCCATAAGACGGGTCTTCCATTCATATTCCATGGCCAGTTTGCGGAGGGAATTATGATATTCCTTTAAGAGGACCAGTCCCTGATCAGTGTCACATTGAAACGTTCCCCGACTTCGAAAAGTGGAGATAATTTTTACGTCATACTGTTCTAATAATTCTCTGTATTTATCATTCAAAAAAATCCCTCCATACGAAAAATAGACACAATGGTGGCATGGTCTATCCTATGTCCGATGGAGGGAGGATATGAGTATTCTTTTTATACGTAGAAAGTTTAATCTTCAGGATTCTTAAGAAGTTGCCGGTGAATCTTAAGGGCAAGCTCCTTCAGATAAGAATATTCGTTCAGTTCCGGATTCTCCAGAACCATGGATAAAAGAGTGTTCAAAATCGATCCGATCATTTTCCCTTCGCGAATACCGAGAGCCTTCAGCTGATTGCCGTTCATCTTCAGATCCTTTAAAGAAAGGCAATCCTTTGCTGCCAGAATCTCATGATATACTTCTTCGGTTTCTGCGAGAATGGAGAGTTTTTCTGCCTGATAGTAATCACTCTGCGCCCGAACATCCGCTTCCATTACTTTCAGGAGATAAGGGAAAAGATTCTCGCCGACAGAATGAATCACCTTCCGGATATTTCTCCGACCGGAACCATGTGGATTCTGGAAGCGGATATCATGATGAAGGATTAAGGTGGATACCAGCTGGGTAGTTTTATTATCAAATTTGAGTCGTTTCATAATGTCCCGGCTCATCTCAGCCCCCTGTTTGTAATGATTATAAAAATGGTCAATATCATATTGATCTGTCGTTTTGGTGGATGGCTTTCCGATATCGTGGAAAAGCATCGTCAGACGCAGTACCGGATTGGCCTCAATGTTACAGATCGCATGAAGGGTATGTTCCCCTACGGAATATCGATGATGAGGATTATTCTGAGTGGTGGTCATCATCTGATCAAATTCCGGAAGGAACACGCTGGTGAGCCCGGTCAGCCAGGCATCTCGCAACATTTCCGGATGCTCAGAAATCAATAATTTTAATAATTCCATCTGAATACGTTCGGCACTGACATCTTTCAGGTTATCGTGATGGACCAGAATGGCATTGCGGGTTCCCTGTTCAATCTTAAAATTCAGCTGTCCGGCGAAACGAACGGCACGAAGCATACGAAGCGCATCTTCTTCAAAACGTTCATCAGCCACACCGACACAACGGATAATCTGATTCTTAAGGTCTTCCATTCCTCCAAAAAGATCAATGAGACCCTGGGTGTCATTATATGCCATGGCATTGATTGTGAAATCCCGTCGCATCAGATCTTCTTTCAGATTATCTGTAAATGTAACATCCGAAGGACGGCGATGATCTTCATAAAGTCCGTCAATCCGGTAAGTGGTGACTTCATACCCTTCCTTACCCATCATGACAGTAACGGTGCCATGCTTGATACCGGTATCAAGCGTTTTCGGGAAGAGAGCTTTTACCTGTTCCGGTCTGGCTGAAGTGGTGATATCCCAGTCAGAAGGTGTTTTGCCTAGGATGGAATCCCGCACACAGCCGCCGACCACATATGCCTCATAACCATGTGCAGAAAGGGTCTTTATAATCTGGGAAGCAGGTTGTGGAATTGATATTTTCATAGGGCTCTCTCCTCTCAAATTTATCTCTATCGAAGTTCTCGATGAAAGCAACATTTTCTATAAAGTATATCACTTTTGTTAATTTTTTTACAGACTGGAATCAGAATTTTTGTTAAATTTTTTTCTCACCTCGCATATAGATAAAAGACAAGAAAAAAGGAAGCAAATATCATGTGTTACAGGATATTGTTTTATAGTCTGTCTGTCCTGCTGTTTCTCGCAGGCTGCGGCAAAATAATAGACATGGAAGCGGACAAAAAAGAAGTGGAATATGTAATCTGTAAGGAAAGCAATCTGCCCGCACAGCTTCAGGAGATTTTGAAGGAAAAAAAGAAAAAAGCGGGCACCTTTACTTTTTCGAATTCCATGTATACTTATCTGGTAGTATGTTATGGCCCCAAACCATACAGTGGATACAGTGTCCGGATTGAGGAATGCAGCCGGACAACGGAGGCTCTGTATCTTCGGACGCAGCTCATCGGCCCGTCGGCCAGTGAACCAGTGATAGAAACAGAAACTTTCCCATTTCTTGTGGTGCGGTGCGAAAAGGTGGATGTCCTTTGCATTATTGACTCATAAGCCCCCAGGAAATGCATATATTAATGATAAGGGAATTGTATGATTTTAAATGATTCGATTTTTATGCAATGAAAACTGGTGGAGGGTAATATGAAAATAGAGAAAAAGGCAATACAGTCCGGAATTTTAAAATTAGAAAAAAATGTGCAGATTACAATCGATGAGGATATGAATGTGCCGGATACCAGACCGGATGTGGAGAAAATTGTGGAAAGTCGGGGAGAAGTACATATTGATGAGACAGAAGTCATGGTGGACCGGATTCGGATTCGGGGCACCTTCCTGGTGGAGATTTTGTACCTGAGTGCAGAAAAAGAGCAGAAAGTATCCTGCATGGAACATGAATTTGCTCTGGAAGAATTCATGAATGTGGAAGGTGCGGAATCTTCGGATACAGCAAGGGTATCTGTTGATCTGGAAGATCTGACCGTTTCCATCATTAATTCCAGAAAATGTGGAATCCGTTCCGTTTTGTTTTTTCATATCAGTATTTCAGAAACAAAATTTGTGGAATGTACGACAGGTGTGGAGAAAAAAGATATGGTACAGTGCCTGTATGAATCCATGCTGATGACGGAGATTATCATGAATAAAAAGGATATTCAGCGAATCCGGGCGGATGTCAGTCTTCCGGCAGGCAAACCGAATATCCGGGAAATTCTGTGGAATTCCATACAACTTCGGGACGTGGATGTGAGGATGATGGAAGGGAAACTTTCCATTCGCGGGGAGCTGTTTTTGTTTCTGTTATACCGCAGTGAGGAAGAAAAAGATCCTATTCAATATTACGACTGGGAAGTTCCATTTACCAATGAACTGGAATGTTCCGATAGCCAGGAGAATCTCATTGGAAATATCGCAGTTATGTTGGGAAATCATCAGGTTGTCATAAAACCGGATTTGGACGGAGAACCCCGTGATGTGGAAATAGAGGCGGTTTTGGAACTGGATCTTCGGGCTTATCGGGAATTTCAACTGCCGGTACTCAAAGATATGTATTCCAATAGCAGAAAACTGAAAATCAAAACAAGGCCGGTTTCTTTTGAAAATCTTATTTTCCAGAACAATGCCAAGACGAAGGTCGTGCAGCGGATTCCGCAGGCGGGAGAGGTACAGAAACTGTTACAGGTTCTCAATGTAGAAGGAAATATTCGAATCGAAGATATTAGATTTGAAGAACAGGGAATTGTGACAGAAGGGCTGATTTTTGCCAGAGTACTTTACGTGGCAGGAGATGACGGCACGCCAATTCAGTCCAAAGAAGAGGTCATTCCATTTGAGTATCTGGTGGAAATCCAGTCTGTGGGAACTTCAGACCGATGTGAAATCCGGGGAAATCTGGAACAGATCGGAGGTTATGTGGTTGATGGAAATGAGCTGGAGATCCGGGCCGTAGCCGGCATTTATGTCACCGGATTTTCGCCGGTGAAAATGAAGATGATTGATGAGGTGGAAGAGACACCTTATGAAGAAGAAGAACTGGCCCGCATTCCGTCCATAACGGGTTATGTGGTTAAAAAAGGTGATACCCTCTGGATGATTGCCAAACGATACGGAACAACCATTGATAAAATGCGCCAGTACAACGAAAATCTTTCTGAACCACTGGAAGAAGGGCAGAAACTGTTTTTACTTAAAGAAATGGAAAGCTTGATTGGTTAGGTGACTACCCAGACGACAGCAAAACCACTTCTGACCCTATGGCAGGGATTCATACATTGCATGGAATCGCTGCCATATTTTTATGAACAGGCGTGGTATCTATTGAATCGCCTGAATCACTCCATCCTGCTGATTCTTCAGATGTGTGTGCATGATCTCTTTGGCTGATTCCCCATCTTTATGGAAAATCGCATTCATCAGTTCCTCATGTTCCTGAACAAGAATAGAATGCTGTTCAATATCCTTCACATACTCCATGCGGTAACGATAAAACTGTTCCCGCAGATTATTGATGATCGTGATCAGACGATCATTTTTTGTTGCCCGGAAAATCGCATCATGGAATTGTTCATCTTTTTCCACAATATCAAGAATATCGTGAGTTTGGGCAGAACAGACAAACTGTTGATGCAGGTCCTTCATTTCCAATTTTTCTTCCTCTGTAATCCGTTCACAGGCAAGAGAAGCGGCAAATTCCTCCAGAACACAACGAATCTCGATTACATCCCGGAGATTTTTTTCAGTGATCTTAGCCACCTGAGCCCCTTTTCGCGGAATCATGGTGACCAGACCTTCCAGTTCCAGTTTACGGATTGCTTCCCGGACAGGAGTGCGGCTGACTCCCAGGCGATTGGCAAGAGTGATCTCCATCAGGCGCTCGCCGGGAGCAAATTCTCCGGTGATGATCGCATGACGCAGTGTGTTGAAAACGACATCGCGAAGCGGAAGATATTCATCAATAGTATTTTTTAACTGATCTTTCATAGTAACCCCTCCATTCCTGCTTCCTATTTTTGCAGTGATTTATTAAAAGGCCGGACGATATGTGTCTGTTTCACAGATGGGTGTTCATGGCAGGCAGCGGCAGCTTTCTCTGCCAGTTCTTTGGATTTGAAAATACCGAACACGGTGGAGCCGCTTCCGCTCATTAATGCGTTGAGAGCACCTTCTCTTCTCATAATTTCTTTTATTTCTCCGATAGCCGGATAATGCAGCTGTGTTACCTGCTCCAATACATTTTCCATGCGGTCTGTCACGCCGGTAAGATCTCGATTATAAAGAGCATCTTTCATTCCGTCGATATCCGGATGCACCGGAATCTCGTCCAGGTGAAGATTTTCATAAACAAATTTGGTTGACATGGAAAAGGTCGGTTTTACGATGAGGAACCAACAGTTCGGAATCGGAGGCAACGGTGTGAGAATCTCTCCGATACCTTCGGATAAAGCAGTACCCCGCATAATACAGTAAGGGATATCTGCCCCCAGCTTGACACCGAATTCCATCAGTTTCTGTTGGGTAATACCCAGTTCGAATAACTGATTCATGCCCACAAAAGCAGCGGCTGCATCACTACTTCCACCAGCCATACCGGCAGCAACCGGAATCCGTTTCACGATATTGACAGTCACACCTTCAGAGAGATTGTAAGCCTGACGAATCATGTCAATAGCACGATAAACGAGATTTTTTTCATTGACAGGAAGATAAGGAAGGTTCGTAGAGAGAATAATTTTTCCGGAATCATTTTTTTCCATGGTAATGCGATCATAGAGCTTCACAGTCTGCATGATCATTCGGACTTCGTGATATCCGTCCGCACGTTTTCCAATGACATCAAGGCCGAGATTGACCTTGGCATAAGCCTTCAGCTGTAACGGTTGTGCCATAAATTGTACCTCCTGTGTATCTTGTATACATAAAATTATATCTAATTTCCTATAAAAATCAAGGAAATAAGGAAAAGAGAATAAAATTTTCATTTTTTTTTATACTAAAGAAATGATATCCATATAGGAAGCAAAAAGAACCCTGTTTTGCCCGGAGAGAACAGAAGCAAAAGAGGGTGAGGAGATGTTGTATGAAGATATTTTATGGAAGAGATCAGAAAATAAACGGTAAATTACAAAATGATTTTGATAAAGATTATGCTTTTCTGGAAAAGGCCCTGGATCGAAGCGGGGACATGGTGAAAAATATGTTTTTTACCGGCGATGGAAAGACAAGAGCGGTAGTCCTCTATGTGGATGGGATGACGGATGCCCAGACGGTGCAGGATTTTGTCATCAGGCCGCTTTTGCTTGCCAATCTGCAGGAAACAGGAAAAGAGAAGAAGGATCTCTTGGCTTATGTGGAAAATCATGTGATTGAGACGGTAGATTGGAAAAATGATGAAACCTATGAAGAGATTCTCACAGATATTCTGGCAGGAAATACGATTCTTCTGGTGGAAGGCTGTGAGAAAGCAGTCAGTCTTTCCACGAAACATTTTCCAACGAGAGGGGTGGGGGAGACCCAGCAGGAGATGGTCATTCGGGGGCCAAAGGATAGTTTTACAGAAAATTTCCGGACAAATACGGCATTAATCCGGCGGAGAATTCGTGATCCACGACTGAAAATGGAGCACACGATGGTGGGGGAGCGATCGAAAACAGATCTGGCTATCTGCTACATGGATGATCTGGTGGAATCGGAGCTTCTGTGTCAGGTGAGAAAGAAGATTGAGGAACTGAGTCTGGATGGAATCTTTGATGGAGGAACCGTGGAGCAGTTGATGGAAGAAGATCCCTGGACCCCTTTTCCACAGTTTCAGCATACAGAACGCCCGGATAAGGCTGCCAGTGGATTACTGGAAGGCAGGATTGTGCTGGTGGTAGACAACTCACCGGGTGTTCTGCTTTTACCGGTAACCTATCAAATGTTTTTTCAGACCGGAGATGATTATTACACTCGTTTTGAAGTGGCTTCCTTTGCCAGAAGCCTTCGGTTTCTCGGGGCACTTTTTGCCATCGGTTTTCCGGGCCTATATGTGGCAATCGCCGGTTTTCACACGGAAATGCTTCCGCCGGCCTTTTTATTTTCCATTGCCCTTGCCAGAACGGGGATTGCCATCCCGGTTGTGCTGGAGGTGCTTTTGATGGAATTTCAATTCGAAATACTCCGCGAAGCGGGGATTCACATTCCCGGACAGCTGGGAGGAACCATCGGAATTGTTGGTGGACTGATCGTCGGGCAGGCGGCAGTAGATGCGGGTCTGGTGAGCACGATCGTGGTGATTGTGGTTTCTTTTACCGCCATCGCATCCTTCATGGTGCCGAGTGAATCTTTTGGAGCGGTGTTTCGATTGCTCAAATTTGGATTTATCTTCGCTGCTGCAATCTGGGGAATCTATGGCTATCTGCTTGTATTTACCGCCCTGCTCTTTCATTTGTCCCAGCTGGAATCCTTTGGAATTCCCTATATGCTGCCATCGGTCTGCGGAGGAGATCTCGATTACAATGCGAGAAAAGATCATTATCTGCGGTATCCGTACAGAAAAATGATCCGGCGTCCGTTATTTACAAAGGCAGGACGCAGAGTTCGGAGAGAGACAGGAAAGGAGAAAACGATTCATGAATCAAAATAAAATCTCGAAGAGGCAGCTGAAAAGAATGATTTTGATAGAAGGATTTGGCGCTTTTGGCCTCACAATTCCGGCAGCAGCGGCATGGAACAGTGATTCGGAGGGGCTGATGCCCATGCTCTGTTATGGAATTTTCTTGTTTCTCTTTACTGCTTATTTTCTGTCAGTTTCCGAAAAATGTGGGGAGCTGCCGGCATTTGCTCTTAATAAATGGGCGGGAGGCTTGTATTGGATTCGCCTTTTTATTCATGGGATTTTTTTGTTTTATTTCTTCGGTCTGTTGATTCAGACCGTATATATGCCAGACAGCGGAATGCTGTTGATTTTGCTGCCGTTTGGAATCCTCTTGTGGTACTGCAGCAGAACAACCCTGCAAAAACGGGCTCGTTTTCTGGAATTAATGTTTCCGTGGGTTTTTGTGTTGTTTTTGCTTCTGGTGTTCTTTTCTGTTTTAAGCCTGTGGGGAGAAATGGAAGCAATTCCCTGGAGGGAAGATTTCTCCCGGATGCTGGAAAATGGCTATTTGTTACTCCTTTGTACTACCCCTCTGGAGTTTATATTTTTTCTGCTGCCATCCGTAACCGATCATCTCTGGACAGAATCTTCTGAAAGCCAGGGAGAGGAAGGTGATACGAAAAAATGTGTATGGCAGGCAGTGGCAGGAGTTTTTCTGGGAAATGTACTGCTCTGGTTCTTTTCTGTGGAAACACTGGGAGGCAAGCTCGCCGCCTCGTCTCCGTGGCCGGTCATAAAACTGTTGCAGCTGATTCGTATGCCAGGGGGATTTTTGGAACGGTTTGACATTATCCTGGCGGTATTCTGGATTTTGTGTCTGATTGGTGTGCTCAGCGGCTATGTTTTTTATGGACAAAAAATTGCGGAAGAAACCTGGGGGATGCACAAAGGAACGGGATTTGTGATTGTGCTTTTTCTTATAATCTCCGTCTGGATGATTCCTGCCAATCCCCAGATCTGGATGAAACGATTTATTTTTTATAAAAAATGGATTGATTTTCCCCTATTGCTGCTTCTTCCTTTACTGGCCCGCAGATCTTTATCAGATCAACAGAAAAAAACAGGTATAAAAACAATGGTGGGATTACTTGCCGTGATTGTGATGTCTATGTCCCTTTCCGGCTGCCGAAGTAAGGAAGACGTCGAAGAAAAAAGTTATATTTTATCTCTCTATGTGGATGATTACGAAGAGGGGTATGAATATTGGGTAGCAAGAGCAGACCTTTCGGCCATGGAAGAAAAGGAGCAGAGTATCCCCTGCACGGTTTTGCATCTGGATGGAAATAATCTGGAAGAAATGGAAGACAAATATCGGAAAACAGAAGCCGGAGAAATGGAATGGAACCACATTTACACCATCTTTATCGGACCGGATCTCATAAAAAAAGAAGAAAAGCTGGAGCAGTTCCTGAGAGAATGGGAGGCATCCTGGAAAAAATCTCCGAATGTACTATTGAGTGTATGTATGCAGGATGCAGACGATTTATATCAATTAAAAAATGTACCGGAAGCTTCTGCGGGACAGGAAGTCAGTCGGCTCGTAGAACAGGTAGAGAAGGAAAAAGAGCAGAAAACGCAGTCTGTATCAGGTAAGAAGACAGATTTGCTATGCCGCACTCCGATCGAAGTTTTAAAGGCTAAAGAAAAAGGGCAGAAAACCATTTGCCTGTATCAGACCAAATTACGGCGCGACCAGGTTGTATTGGAAGAATATTCTTTTGATTTTTAGTCAACGATTTACCTATGAGAACGAAATCAAATGGCATATTGCAAATGACGGGAAGTGTCCTGTTATTTTTCTTTTCCCTGGCACTTTTGTACCAGATTTATATGGAAAAAACATTTCAAATATATGATCAGACATTACGGTTTCATGTTCGGGCGGCATCCGATCAGAGAGAGGAGCAACAATTAAAAATCATGGTGAGAGATGCCGTTCTTGCTTCTTTATATGAAACAGTTCATCAGGAAGAAAATGTCAATAATCTGGAAAAAGAGATTGGCATGCAGCTGACAGAAATCCGGCAAATCGCAGAAGATGCCCTGGAAGAATCGGGAAAAAGCAGAACGGTCAGAGTTTTCCTGACTAAAGAACGATTTCCAATCCGAAATTATGGTTCGGTCATTTTTCCAGCCGGAGAATATCGGGCGCTTCGGGTGGATATCGGAGAAGCCAGAGGACATAACTGGTGGTGTGCAATCTACCCGGAACTATGCTATAATGCAGAAGAAACAATGGAATTATCCGGGAAAGGAGAAGATGATCTGGAACGGGAGATTTCCCGAAAAGAGAGAAATCTTCTTGCAGGAGGAAAAATAAAAATACGATTTAAAATACTTGAGTGGATATCCAAATGGACCGGGAGATAAAGAAAAAGGATTGAGAAACGAAAATGAAGAGAAAATTATCAGACAGGGAATTGATGGCTTTTTGTGAGCAGATGGGACTCATTCTGAAGGCGGGGCTGCCGGCATCAGAAGGCATCATGATGATGAAAGAAGATGCAAAAGAGGAGACAGAGATCAGAACGTTATATGCGGAAATGTATGAAATGCTGGAAGAGACAGGATCTCTGTATCTGACCTTAGAAGAAATGTCTGTTTTTCCAGATTATATGATGCAGATGGTAAAGATTGGAGAGCAGACGGGAAATCTCGATGAGGTGATGACAAGTCTTTCTGTCAATTATGAAAGAGAAGAGCAGCTGATGCAGGATATGAAAAGTGCGGTGACTTATCCGGTCATTATGCTTGGAATGATGCTGGTAATCCTGTTTGTGATGCTTGTCAAGGTGCTTCCGGTCTTTAATCAGGTGTATGAACAGCTGGGCAGTACGATGACCGGATTTGCTTCCCTGCTTCTCAAGATAGGCGTGGGAATGCAGGAGCATTCTGAGGTGCTTCTCGTCCTTTTGTTGTTGGCTGCATTAGTGCTTGCCTGGGTTTTTTGTACGAAGAAAGGGCAGCAGTTATTTCATAAAATAAGCAGACGGATTCTTGGTGGAGGAAAGATTGCATCGCTCATTGGGATTGGGCGGTTTTCCTCCGGAATGTCCATGGCTCTCAGAAGTGGATTGGATTATGAAGAAGCATTTTCTCTGGTTTCTGACCTGATGGTGGAGGATGAGAAAATGAAGGATAAAATTATGACCTGTCAGACACGGGTGGCAGAAGGAGAATCCCTTGCCAAAGCAGCGGTTCAATTACATATTTTGAATAGAATGAATGGGAGACTCCTGCAGATTGCAGAACGAACCGGAGATACGGCAGAAACGCTGGAAAAAATTGCACGACAGACCGATGAAGAAATCACTGCCTGGATTCAGGATCTGGTAGCGGTGCTGGAGCCGACGCTTGTCGCAATTCTATCTGTGCTGGTGGGCGGGATTTTGTTATCGGTGTTGATACCGCTTATGGGTATTCTGTCATCCATTGGATAGATCCAGAAAGGAGGCCGCATATGAATCAGAATAATTATGTTCGCAGGAAAAAGAATGATTATGGATATCTGATTCCGGGAATCGATGGAACTCAGGTTCCGGGGTTTGAGCTGATGACGGTGAGTCCGGCAATCAAAAACATGATTCGGGATAACAAAGTGCATCAGATTGACGGAATTATTTATTCCTCGGTGGCAGAAAATATGTTT
>JAQYIU010000108.1 GCA_028721415.1 Lachnospiraceae bacterium
TTCCTTTCCCGTTTACATATTTATTTTTCTTTTGCCTCTCAAAAATTTCTTTTCATTAATTATAACAGAACACGATTCTCAAATCTATTCATTAGAGAACAAAAATGAGCCAAAATAATCAAACATTATAATATACTTACCCGGGAGCCGGTAGGGCGTCCATACCATCTGTTTCCGTCCTTGTCGGAAGGAGGTGGTTTCCTATGAGTACATACGAAGAATTGCAGTTAATTACATCTGTGGCTTTGCTTATCGTTGCAATATTGACTTATACACATAGAAAATAGCGCCCCTGCTCTGGTAAAGTAAAAGGCGCTATTTTATGTCTTTCTAATACCGGAAACGGATAGGTGTGTTCTATCGTACCGGTTCCTTGTTAAGTATATTATATGTCAATTACTGAAAATTATCAATCACAAAATAAAACCGGCCCCGTGATTTTTCTTAGACATTTCTTAGACATGTTGGTCCTAAAAGCCCCATCTTAGACATAAATTAGACATTTACAATTGCCTGGAATCGGTTACAATCTCTTAACGCAAAAACAGCGGAACCCTTGATTTTTCAAGCAATTCCGCCGTTTTTCCTTACTGAGGCATCGGGGATTCGAACCCCGGACAACTTGATTAAAAGTCAAGTGCTCTACCGACTGAGCTAATACCCCATATGAATTTTTTCAAATAAAAAATGCCCAGAACCGGAATCGAACCAGTGACACGAGGATTTTCAGTCCTCTGCTCTACCAACTGAGCTATCTGGGCATGTGCATTACTGCAACGATAATATATTACTATAAAAGGTAGATTATGTCAAGAAAAACTTTATGGCTTTAAAGGGAAAGCGATAATGTGAAAAACACAGCCTTCAGACGAAGAATGATTCCGTCTGTTGGCTGTGTTTCTTTTGCGGAGAAGAGTATGTAGGAGGCATCCTGTTTAGAATTTACTTATCGAAGAATTACATACAGGATAGAAATCAGAAACGTACAGATGGTGATAGCGGTGGCTGGCGGGTCGATGTGAGAAGCCACATTGGTATTCATCATATGTCCTTCCATATCTCCAATAAGTGTAGCCAGTAAACCGAAAAGGATTCCAATGAATATGGATCCGGCACCGAGACCGCAAGAATAAGCGCACATAACGGCTTCTGCAGAAATAATTCCAATATGATGCCAGCCATAATATGCTTGATTAAATTCGGCAAAAATCAGGCCAATGGCAGCCAGACCGAAGATGACGATGTGGTAGGAACCCAACTGCCCGGCGTATCCTTGAAGTGCAAGGACTACGTAAACGCCGGAGACCACAAGAGAGTAGGAAAAACCAATCAGAAGAGTGTTGGAAAGAGCCGTGCCGGAGCTGGTCATTTGGCGATTTTCGGGAGCGCTTAAGAGTCCTCTTTCTCCAAAAATCAGCCGGACAATGATGGCGGAAATCAGGACAGTGCATCCTGGATTATCGGTATAAAACGGAGTCAGAGAAAAGATGGCAGACACAAGAGCCGCGATGATGTATCCTGCCATGCCGAAAATACCACCTACAGCGAGAACGGAGCTGTCTCCGATTCCGTTAAGAGCCAGGGCGATATCTGCTCCATTTTCTATTTTTCCAATTCTTTTTGCATAGGCGGCAGCGGCAACTCCACCGGCAAAGCAAATGTGAGGACCCAGAAACGAACCAAAAGCGATATTATTTACCAGTAATTCGTTGATTCCCGGAATACCTGCACAAGACAAAATTCCTCCGATCACTGCTACAACACCTGTCATAATGAAGGCTGGAAGAGCACCGATGGAAGCGCCGAACACTCCTCCTCCAAAGGCAGAAATGAGACCAATGAGTGTAGTTAACATGAAAAATCCTCCTTATAAATCATGATTTGTTTTGGAAGAATATAATTAAGCCAATAAATCACTCTCCTTGGCAAAGATTTCTCTTTTCGGGACAGTAAAAATTTTCTATAATAAATATAGATTACTTTGGTATGACATTGGGTTACGCACTTGGTAGATAATCGTATTTTTGTAGATGTTATACCGGCTACAGAATGTATATGTATTTGGGAGAAGAATATGCTTGTTATATCCAAGGAAAATATAATCGATTATTTGAAGAAACATATGCCGGATTTTGACACATCAATACCTGTCAGTATTTCGCAGATTGGAGAGGGAAGCGAAGAAGAAGACGGGGACGGTTATGTGAATTTTATTTTCAGGGTCTCTACGGAGAAGGAAGCTTATGTTTTAAAACAGGGTCTTCCTTTGGCGAGAATGACGCAGGAACCGATTGCCATGTATCGTAATAAACTCGAGTACGACAGTATGCGAATCCGTCACACCATCGTCCCGGAATATACGCCGGCGGTGAAGTTTCAGGATGAGGAGAATAATATTTTCGTCATGGAAGATGTCTCTCATCTGAAGATTGTTCGGTTCCAGTTTAATAAGAATCAGAGATTTTCTGATTTCGGAAGACAGTGCGGAGACTGTATGGCAAGAACCGAGTTCTATACCTCCGAATATTATCTGGGCAGAGAAGAATATCGCAAACTACAGGCAAAGTTTGATAATACTCCTCTTCGAAAAATCATGGAAGACGGAATGTTCATGGACATGTTTGGCTGTGAGACAATGGATCAGTCCCTCGGCGAGAATTTTGAAGATTTTGCCGATATGGTAAGCAACGACAGTCGTTTTGTGACAGAACGATTCAAATTGAGAAGATCTTTCATGAGTCATGCAGATGCACTGATTCATGCAGATTTACATACATCCAATATCTTTGCATCCGAGGAAGAGATGAAGGTCATTGATATGGAGTTTTCCTTCATGGGCCCATTTGGATATGATCTTGGCTATCTAATCGGAAATCTTATTTCCCAGTATTGTGCTGCTTGCTTTAAACCATTTGATTCTGAAGAAGAACGCAAAGAATTTAAGGTCTATCTGCTGGCAACGATCAAATGTATGTTCCGCACCTATTTCCTCACCTTTACCGAGTGCTGGAATCAGGATGCCAAGAAACGTTATCAGAGACAGGATGGACTTTGTCGCAGTATTTTAGATGAAGTGATGCTGGAGGCACCGGGATATGCTGCCATCGTGAACTGGTTCCGCGCAGCAAGTCCGATTCCGTATCCGGACTTTGATGTTATCGAGAACACCGATGACAGAAGAAAGGCAACAACCTTATCGCTGCTGATGGATTGGCAGATGATGTTCCAGAGATATCAGTTTGTCAGTGTGGATGATCTTATCGATATGATTCTCTTTGTGGAAGAGGAATTTATGAAGCGGTTATAGATTAAAATGAGAATATAGGGGTCAGGTCCTGTGAATTTCTGAGGAATTTAGAGCTTATGATATTCACACGATCTGGCCCCCTTTTTGTTTCGAATGATGGGATCGCTAGAAAATCCTTTTAAAGATTTGCAATTATAAAAAGAAAAAAAGCCCGATATTCAAATAAATATCAAGCAATAAAAAAAGCGCGAGACGGGATTCGAACCCGCGACCCTCGCCTTGGCAAGGCGATACTCCACCACTGAGCCACTCGCGCATATCAACTATGTGATTCTATTATATCATAAAATTTCTTATTGTCAAGAACTATTTGAATTATTCGAAAAATTAATGATATAAGCGGGTGATGGGAATCGAACCCACGTATCTAGCTTGGAAGGCTAGTGTTCTACCATTGAACTACACCCGCATGTGTTTTTCAACGAGCAATATAATACCACAGAAAAAGAGATAATGCAAGAG
>JAQYIU010000109.1 GCA_028721415.1 Lachnospiraceae bacterium
GAAGAGGGAGTTGGGTTTACGGAGCATTTCCTTGTAATCGGAATAACCCAGTATATTCTGGAATGGGCGGAAAGTGATTTTAAGGAAAACGTAGACGATATTATCCGCGAGCTGTTTTCTCTGATAAAGAAAATCTATGCATAGAGGGCGGGAGTCGATTATGATATCTAGTACCGGCAACAGCCGAATAAAAAATATAGCCAGTCTGAAAAAAAGTGCAAAGGCCCGAAAAGTGCAGAATTGTTTTATGGTAGAGGGTCCGAGAATGTTTTTCGAGGTTCCGGCGGACAGGCTGCGGGAAGTTTATCTGACAGAAGATTTTGAGAAAAAGTATGCCGTAAAGCTTCAGGGATATTCTTATGAGCTCATAAGCGATACGGTATGCCGTCATCTCTCGGATACCAAAACTCCGCAGGGAGTGATTGCGGTAGTGGAAAAGCAGGAGATGACCCTGCAGGAGCTTCTCAGAATGGAAGAGCATCCCTGTTTTTTCATCCTGGAGAATCTGCAGGATCCGGGCAATCTGGGTACGATTCTTCGGACGGCGGAAGGTGCCGGGGTGACCGGACTTATTTTAAGCAGCGATTCTGTAGACCCATATAATCCCAAGGTTGTCCGTTCCACAATGGGAGCTGTGTTTCGGGTACCCTTTGCCGTAGTGGATGACTTCGGGCAGATGCTTGATACTCTTCAAAAAGAAGGGATTGCCATTTATGCGGCACATCTTGATGGAAAAATTTTCTATAAATATGATTACAAAGAAAGCTGTGCTTTTCTCATTGGAAATGAAGGAAACGGTCTGACAGAGGCAGCTGTGGCAGCCGCAGACCGGAAAATACTCATTCCGATGAAAGGGCAGGTTGAATCTCTGAATGCTGCCGTGGCAGCGACCGTACTGATGTATGAGGTGCTGCGGCAAAGAGAATGGAGCGATGGACAGTAGTCGGAAACGACTGCTGTCTTTTTTGTTGGTAATTCGTTCCTGCTGCGAGAATGCATTATGTCGCTGGAAAATCAGGGTGGAGCTTCTGTTATGTATAAATTGGATAGTATCCATCCGTTATAAATTGGCTGGTTATGACAAAAAACCAAAGATACTGGTGAAAACTGGAAGTGAAGTTATGTAAAATGCATTAAAAATAAATTTAAAAAAGAATTTTATCATACAAAAAGACCATAGAACCTTACAAAAATCAATAATTGTCTAAATACATACCGATGATTTTGTGATATTATATCAATACGGGTCAACAGTATTGGGGTTGACCAAAAAATGAAGCGGATTACATTTTAAGGAGGTTTTACTTATGGCTAAGTACATGATGGCGTTAGACGCTGGAACAACAAGTAATCGTTGTATCTTATTTAATGAAAAAGGTGAAATCTGCAGCGTAGCACAGCAGGAATTTACACAGTATTATCCACAGGCTGGCTGGGTTGAGCATGACGCAAAAGAAATCTGGAATACACAGCTGGCAGTTGCACAGCAGGCTATGAAACAGCTTGGTGTATCCGCAGATGATATCGCTGGTATCGGTATTACTAATCAGCGTGAAACAACTATCGTATGGGACAAAGTTACAGGCGAACCTGTATTCCACGCTATCGTATGGCAGTGCCGTCGTACTTCCGAATACTGCGATTCCTTAAAGGAAAAAGGACTTGTTGATACAATCAGAGAAAAAACTGGTCTTGTTATCGACGCATACTTCTCTGGTTCCAAGATTCGCTGGATCCTTGAGAACGTTCCTGGAGTAAGAGAAAGAGCTGAAAAAGGTGAATTATACTTCGGTACAGTTGATACATGGTTAATCTACAACCTGTCCGGAAAGAAACTTCACGTTACAGATTACTCCAATGCTGCAAGAACTATGCTGTTCAACATCAACACTCTTCAGTGGGATGATGAAATCCTTGCAGAACTTAATATTCCAAAATGCATGCTTCCGGAAGCAAAACCTTCAAGCGCAATCTACGGCATGACAGACGAAACTCTGTTTGGTGGAAGAATCCCGATCGCAGGCGCAGCAGGAGATCAGCAGTGTGCATTATTCGGACAGACCTGTTTCAATCCAGGTGAAGCTAAGAATACATATGGTACCGGTACATTCATGTTAATGAACATCGGTAAAGAAGTTAAATTATCCGAAAACGGACTTGTTACAACAATTGCTTGGGGACTTGACGGCGAAGTTAACTACGCATTCGAAGGTTCTGTATTCGTAGCTGGTGCTGCTATCCAGTGGCTCCGTGACGAAGTGAAACTGGTAGATGCTTCTCCGGATTCCGAGTTCTTCTGTAACAAAGTTAAAGATACAAACGGATGTTATGTAGTACCTGCATTTACAGGTCTTGGAGCTCCTCATTGGGATCAGTACGCTCGTGGATGTATCGTAGGTCTGACCCGTGGATGTAACAAAGCTCACATCATCCGTGCTACAGTAGAATCTCTTGCATACCAGACATATGACATTCTGGAAGCTATGCAGGCTGACGCAGGCGTTAAACTGGCAGCTCTTAAGGTTGACGGTGGTGCTTGTGCAAACAACTTCCTGATGCAGTTCCAGGCTGACATCATTGATGCTCCTGTACATCGTCCACAGTGTGTTGAAACAACAGCTATGGGTGCTGCTTACCTTGCAGGTCTTGCAGTTGGATACTGGAACAGCAAAGAAGACGTTATCGCTAACTGGGCTATCGATAAAGTATTCGAGCCTAACATGGACGATGACACACGTAAAGAACTTCTTGCTGGATGGAAGAAAGCAGTTCAGTGCTCTTATGGATGGGCTAAATAATCTGGCGATTACAGCTTCATAATAGAGAAGAGCTTAATTTCATAATGTGATATAAGTACCCCGCCAACAGCTTACCTGTTGGTGGGGTGTTTTTTGTCGCAAAAAACTGCCATAACCACTGTGTCGGCGTCTGTTTCTCACCTGAAACTCCAGTATGAAAATAAGAACCAATGTCTTTATTGACTAATCATATTACTTGGGTATAGAATAAACGACAAAACTTAATTTGCATATAATATAATGATGCAAATAGGGGAAGTTTTCCTTCCCTATGTTAAGGAGGAGTTTAAGATGGACAGTAATGAAAATAAAAAAATTGCAATGCGCATTTCCAATGTGAGTATTGTAATCAACGTTGTATTATCTGCATTGAAGATGCTTTCCGGTGTGATTGCCCATTCCAGTGCTATGATTTCCGATGCAGTGCATTCTTTGTCAGATGTGCTGAGTACTTTTGTGGTGATGGCGGGCATTCACATTTCCAGTAAGGCATCCGATGACGATCATCAGTATGGCCATGAGAGATATGAGTGTGTTGCCTCGATTATTCTGGCGACCATGTTAGGACTTACTGGAGCGGGAATCGGCTATTCGGGAATCAAAACGATTGTTTATGGAGCAGGAGAAATCAGGACTCCGGGGATGCTGGCTCTGATTGCCGCCATTGTATCCATTGTTGTAAAAGAAGCAATGTTCTGGTATACTAAGGCCGGTGCGGATAAAATTAACTCCGGTGCCCTGATGGCAGATGCCTGGCATCATCGTTCGGATGCTATGTCCTCGGTGGGAAGCTTGCTTGGTATCGGTGCGGCCCGGTTGGGATATCCGATTTTTGACCCGATTGCCAGTATCGTAATCTGTCTCTTTATTTTTAAGGCAGCTTGGGATATTTATAAAGATGCTATCAACAAGATGGTGGATTCCGCAGTGGATGATGAGACTCTGAAAGAAATCAGAGAAGCAATCGAAACGGAGGACGGAGTCATGGGAATCGATGCGATTCGAACCAGAATTTTCGGCTCCAAATATTATGTAGATGTGGAAATATCAGCAGATGGTTCCCAATCTCTCCGGGAAGCCCATGAGATTGCTGAGAGAATCCACGATAAGATTGAATCACAATTTGCGGATGCAAAACATGTGATGGTGCATGTAAATCCGTATGAAGAGCAGGAGAACTCTTAGATGTAACGTTAAGATAGAAATGGAAGGAGAACATGAATGATAAAGCTTGGATGCCATGTGGGAATGAGCGGAAAGGAAATGTTTCTGGGATCGGTAAAGGAGGCGGTTTCTTATGGAGCCAATACTTTTATGGTGTATACAGGTGCTCCGCAGAATACCAGAAGAAAACCGGTGGAAGAATTGCGAATTGCAGAAGGACTTGAACTGATGCGGAAACATGGTATTGATGAGTTCGTCATACACGCTCCCTACATTATTAATCTTGCCAATACGGTGAAACCGGAAACTTTTGAGCTGGCAGTTGATTTTCTGAATCTGGAATTGGAACGAACACAAGCGATGGAATGTAAGACCCTGGTGCTTCATCCGGGAGCCCATGTGGGTGCCGGAGAGGAAGCAGGAATCCGGCAGATCGTCAAAGGGTTAAATGAGGTTTTAAGCGAGAAAAGAAATGTAAATATTGCTCTGGAAACCATGGCAGGAAAAGGAACCGAGATGGGAAGAAGTTTTGAAGAACTGGCCCGCATTTATGATGGGGTGGAACATAATGACCGTCTTAGAGTATGTTTTGATACCTGTCACACCAATGACAGCGGATATGATGTCCGAAATCAATTCGATGAAGTGCTGGAACAGTTTGACCGATTGATTGGTCGGGATCAGATTGCAGTATTCCACATCAATGACAGCAAAAATCCACTGGGAGCCCATAAAGATCGCCATGAAAATGTGGGATTTGGAACGATTGGCTATGAGAGTTTGAGAAATATTGTCTATCATGAAGGTTTTGATTCGGTTCCGAAGATTCTGGAATCTCCGTATATTCCGGATCCGGAAACCAAAAAACGTTCTTTTGCCCCTTATAAATATGAGATTGAAATGCTTCGTGACGGGCAATTCAGAGAAAATCTTAAAGAAGAAATTTTGCGAGACAACCAACTGGCTTAGAAAGGAACCATAATATGAAGAAAGGTTTAAAAGTAACATATTTAAAACATAGTGGTTTTCTGGTAGAAATGGAAGATAAGTATCTTTTATTTGATTATTGGAAAGGAGAGATTCCGGCACTGGATTACAAAAAAACATTATATGTTTTTGTCTCCCATGTTCATCATGATCATTACGCAAAAGATATTTTCAAATTAGAAAATCGATGTGAAGTTGTAAAATATATTTTGTCTTTTGATATTCAGCGGACCAATAGTTGGAAACAGGCAGAACAGGTGTATTTTCTGGATGCCCGTGAATCGGTGGAGATTGATGACCTTCAGATCAAAACTTTATGTTCCACGGATGAGGGTGTGGCTTTTCTCATAAAAACAAGTGGATATACTATTTACCATGCTGGGGACCTGCATTGGTGGCATTGGCCGGGAGATCCGGAAGAAGACAATCAGAGACGAAAGGATACTTATCAGAAAGAAATTGACCTGCTGACAGGAGAAAATATCGATTGTGCTTTTGTGGTGCTTGATCCGAGACAGGAAGAAGCAGGCAGCTGGGGTATGGATTATTTTCTCAAGCAGGTGGGTGCAAGATACATTTTCCCAATGCACTGCTGGGAGAAATATTCGATCATCAAAGAATATATCGATAAAAATGAAAGGAAATATCTGACCGGAACCATTATGAATATTACAGCACCGGGTCAGACATTTAATATAGATAGAGATTAAAAAATATACAGAAGAAAGAAGGATTATCATGGAGAAAAAAGTAATCGCGACAGAAAAATCACCGGCAGCAATCGGACCTTATTCCCAGGCGATTGAAGTAAATGGAATGATCTACACTTCCGGTGTCATTGGTGTTGACCCGAAAACAGGTGTTGCAGGAGAAACCATCGAAGAACAGACAACAAGAGTATTTGAGAACCTCAAAGGACTTCTGGAAGATGCCGGAAGTAGCCTAGATCAGGCTATCAAAACTACGGTTTTCATCAAAAACATGGATGATTTTGGAAAAGTAAATGAAATTTATGCATCTTATTTTCATGGAGCATTTCCTGCCCGTTCCTGCGTAGAAGTAGCAAGACTGCCGAAAGATTTACTCATTGAGGTAGAAGTTATTGCATTGAAAGACTGATATGTGGTAATATATACCTAACTATAATGTATCTTTTAAATCGGGTTGGGGAACAGTTTTAGTGTTTATATCATTTACAGACAACCTGATTTATGTATCGGAAGGGGAGTTATTATCGTATGGTGCGAGCGGAACTGACAATTGCTAATGTTCAGGGTATTCATTTGGGACCTGCCAATAAGATTGCGAATCTGGCAGATCGTTTTGATTCGAAAATTCATTTCAAGACAGAATACATGGATGTCAATGCAAAAAGCATCATTAATCTGATCAGTGGCACATTTCGCCATGGAGATAAGGTGGTGTGTGTCTGCAGCGGACCGGATGAAAAAGAGGCTTTGGCAGCAATGACAGAGTTATTGTCCGGGGATCTGGAAGGAAAAGATACAGAGTAAGATATAAGATACGAAAAGAGAATTTTTAAAATACAAAATTATAATCGGGATTATCCTGAAAAGAGGATGGCGCCACAGTAACGACAAGCTCATTTTTGATTGAATGAGCATACCGTTACTGTAGGCGCCATTTTAGTTGTCCTTTTTGCTGGCGAGATAAGCATCCAGACCTTTTTTGCGGAGCTTGCAGGATGGGCAGTTTCCACAGCCATCGCCGATTACTCCATTGTAACAGGTGAGAGTTTCATTTCGAATAATATCCAGCACTCCCAGTTCGTCAGCCAGAGCCCAGGTTTCCTTTTTGTCCAGCCACATCAAAGGAGTGATGATATCAAACTGATAATCCATAGCCAGAGATAATGTGGTGTTCAGGGATTTGATGAAAATATCCCTGCAATCCGGGTAACCGGAGAAATCACTCTGAGAAACACCGGTGATGATATCTGAGATACCGCGCTGTTTTGCAAATACAGCAGCATAAGATAAAAACAGATGATTTCTTCCATCTACAAAAGTATTCGGTGTTCCCTGAGCCGGAGCGTTCTCATCAACCGGAATGTCAGCTCTTGTAAGAGAATTCGGAGCTAGCTGATTTAAAAGGCTCATATCCATGATATGATGCTCAATACCATATTTTTTACAAATACTCTTTGCACACTCAAGTTCCTTAATGTGCTTTTGCTGATAATCAAAAGACAATGCAATCACCGTCTCATAACGTTTCTTCGCCCAGAAAAGGCAAGTGGTACTATCCTGACCGCCGCTGAACACGACAACAGCAGCCTTTTTATTCTTCAATTCCTGCATAACAAACTCCAATCCGCCGTAAAAAACGGCAATACAATTAAAAGATTACTAAAAAATAAAACTCCGCTCTAACATACAAGAGTTTTTGATTTTGAGATTAATATCAAATGTAAATTAACCTGAATCCCATCTTGTACCACAATAATTTTTGGATATACAGATTCATTTCCGGGTGTCGATTATTGGAAACCGACTTTGTAACTCATAAAATAATAGTATGTTTAAAGGAAATTATTTTATGAGTACAACGGAGGTTGAAAGTAAATGACACCCGGAAATGAATCGTCTATATATCAAAAAACTACTGGGAAAGCATCATATACAATTGATTTTGCAATATCGGATCTGTCTCAAATCGTCCACGATAGGTCGTGGTCACGGTAGAAGCAGATTCTTTTTTAATGCCTCTTGCGCTCATGCAGCTGTGAGTACCGCGGATAATCACGGCAACATCTTCTGTTTCGGCAGCTTCCATCATGATGGAGGCCACATCAGAGCCAATGCGCTCCTGAAGTTGAAGACGTTTTGATGCCATATCACAGATTCGGGCGATTTTACTTAAGCCCAACACTTTGGAATTCGGGATATAAGCTACGGAAATGTGCATGTCATACATCAGAGCAATGTGATGCTCACAGTAACTGAACACAGGGATGTCCTTGACCAGCACAATATCTTTTTTGTCGGAACCTACTTCGAGATCGTCCTCAAAGGATTTATTAAACATTTGGGCAATTTCGTGATTGGTATAGTTCATACCCTCAAATACTTCTTCGTACATTCTTGCGACACGTTCCGGGGTTTCTTTTAATCCTTCCCGGTCCGGATCATCGCCGAGGGCAATGAGGATTCCGCGGACATGTTCGCGGATGGCATCTTTATCGATCGCCATAGTAATTACCTCCTTACACACCCCGCTGTTGCGGAGACCAGATAAATTTATGCATCTGAAGCTGTAAATATACATCATTCCAGTGATGATCGATCATGTAGGACACGATGTCTTTAGGTTCAATGCGGCCAAAAACAGCACTCAGATAAATATGACATTTGGATGTCAGTTGATAGTGTTCGGTGATTTCTTTTGCTTTATTAAGATCATTTTCGCTGCTCACTACAAATTTTACCGTATCTTTTTCTGTAAGAACAGAGAAATTAGACAGGAGCATGGAAGATTCCATGTCGCTGTCCGGACATTTATAGTCCATGGTAAAAGAAGGGCGGCAGGATAATCCGGCAAACGGAGAGAGGTCAACGCTGCCGTTGGTTTCAATCTCCACTTCCATGCCCGCCTGTCCGATTATTTCAATCAGGGAGAAAATATCTGGAATTAGAAGAGGCTCGCCGCCGGTCAGAGTTACATTTTTTACATCAGATTCTTTCAGCCAGGAAAGAATCTCGCTGGCTGTAAGCTGTTCACAGGGGCATTCCGGGACGTTGGCCCAGGAGGTGTCACAGTAGTTACAGCGAAGATTGCAGCCCTTCATCCTAATAAAAGCTGCGAGCATTCCGGCTTTGGTTCCCTCGCCATTAATGCTGATAAATTTTTCCACCACAGGATAGGTCATACTCATCTTACGCCTCCTGATAGGTTGCACAATTGGTTGGTGTTTCATAAACGGAAACGCTTAAAACCGGGAAATTCTGTTCTTTTAAACGTTCGTAAAAATAATGGGAGAATCGTTCTGCGGTTGGGCGAAAAGGAATTTCGTTGATTTTGAGATCTTCTTCCTTGAGAGCCTCCAGCGTTTTTGCTTTTAATGAACCGGTCTCAATGATAAGAGAGTGGTCAAAAATATCAGTAAGTTCGCTGAGTGCTTCCTTGAAATCACCGAAATCAATGACCATATCCCGGGTCTGTTTATCCTGGCTCAACTGTTCGGTGGCAATCCTTGCCACGATCCGCCAGCGATGTCCATGCAGATTTCTGCATTTGCCCTCGTAGCCGCTTAAAAAATGAGCCGCATCGAAGGATTGTTCTGTTTCTAAAATATACATAAAAAATCTCCTAAAAAAAGATGCTGTGAACCACAGCATCTGATAAAACAATGATGAAAATGCTGTCCTGGTTTTATTTATAGACAGGATGGTACAAATGAACTGTCTTGAAGAAAATTCTTCTTCATCTAATGCAGTGTAACATAAAAAAAAATGTTTGTAAAGCTGATTTTACAGGTTTCGGCAAATGGTAAAAAGTGCTATACTATTTACAGAATATAAAATAATACTGAGGTAGAAATAATATGAATTTTTTGGGTCATTTACGGACAATCAATCATCATAAAATGTTAGTGACAAAAACCTGTTTTAAAGTTGGTTTATACAAACAGGGGATTCTCCATGATCTTTCCAAATATAATCCGGTAGAATTTATTCCCGGGGTGATATATTTTCAGGGAGATCGAAGTCCGATTAATCGGGAGAAGGAATTAAAAAAATGTTCCCGGGGATGGCTCCATCACAAGGGAAGGAATCCGCATCATTTTGAGTATTGGATTGATTACAGTATCAATCCCAATGGAAAGCTGGTCGGAATGAAGATGGCCAAAAAATACGTGGCGGAGATGGTGATCGATCGAATTTGTGCCAGCAAAAATTATTTAAAAGAGAAGTATACGGATTCCAGTGCGTTGGAATATTATATGAATGGAAGGAAAATGATGCTCATTGATGAGGAAACGGATTTTCTTGCCAGATATCTTCTTACAATGTTATCGAAAAAAGGGGAAGCCTATTTGCTTGATTATATGAAGCGGATTTTGCTGAAACATAAAAACAGAGATTATCATGTGATTGACGGCAGTCTGGTGCTCGATTAACCAGAAATTTTATCCAGTTGAAATATTAATCTTGAAATTTGTATATAATTAAGTTATAGTATTCGTAAAGTAGCCTGGAATGTTCGAGACCCCCTGCTATTTTGAACCTACATTTTTGATTTTGGGAAACCAAATCTTCGAAGGAATGACAGGCCTTGTTTATTACCGGAGGAAGTCAGGAATTTGAATGAGGTTACCCACCTGGCTTAGGCTAGGACTCAAAATCGCAGGCTACGGCATTTTGGGCACACATTTGGACAGTCGTCTCATTTTATGAGGCGGCTTGTTTCGTTTTGAGATGAATTGAATTTTAAGAGAATATAAAAAGATTCTTTAAGGGGAGAGTTATGAGAATACCAAATCGAGTGAAAAGCCTGTATTCCCTTATTATGGATTTCATAAAAAAATGTAATGACGATCATGTGGCAGCTTTTGGAGCAATGTCTGCCTTTTTTATGTTGTTGTCATTGTTTCCGTTTATGATTTTTTTTCTGACACTGACGAAATATGCACCTTTTTCTAAAGATGATATCATCAATATCCTGACCCAGATTCTCTCTTTTGAGAGAAGATCGATGATTACCAGTCTGGTTAACGAAATTTATCGAAAAACCCAGGCATCGATTTTTACGATTTCCATTGTGGCAGCTCTCTGGTCTTCCTCCCGGGGGATTTATTCTATTGTAATCGGGCTGAATTCTGTCTATGATATTGACGATCATCGAAACTATTTTGTGATTCGTATCTTCAGCTTGTTTTATACAGTGATTTTTGCATTCCTTATCATCGCAATGCTGATACTTTGGGTGTTTGGAAACAGTCTGTATCGTTATATTCGCAGGCGTTTCCCGATGTTTACAACCTTTGCGGGATATTTTCTGCATAAAAGAACAATACTTACGATTGTGATCTTAACGTTTCTTTTTATGATGGTCTACCGGTTTGTACCCGATCGAAAATGCAGCTTTCGCAAGCAATGGCCGGGAGCTCTTGTAGCGGCAGTCGGCTGGCTGGTGGTGTCGTTTGGATGTGCTTTCTATATGGATAATTTTACAAACTTTTCGCTGGTTTACGGAAGTATGGCTGGTATCATGATTCTCCTTTTATGGCTTCATTTCTGTATGTCAATGATTTTCTATGGTGCTGAGGTCAATTATTTTCTGGAAAATAAGAAGAATTACCATATGCTGATTCGTATTATTCGTCCAAATTATAAGGCAAAACAGAGAGCTGGAGAGAAAAAGATGCTTAAAAAGCTGGATCAGGAAGCCGCTGAAAAAAAGCGATTAAAAAAGCCGAGGAAAAGAAACAAAAGTAAGAAGTAATATTATGATATAAGGCAGGGATAACAATGTACCGATTAGATGAGCGACAGATCAGAGATATTACAGAATATATTTTTCTGGAAAATAAATTAAAAAAATCCGATGTAATTTTCATTCCCGGCTGCGCAAGACCGGAACACACGGAAGAAGCTGCAAGACTGTTCCATGCTGGATATGCGCCTCTTCTGATTCCCTCCGGTGGATTCTCCAAAGTACAGGGAGGATTTCAGGGAGTAAAAAAAGGTGCCGAAAAATATGGTACAGACTTTGACTGTGAAGCAGATTTTCTCGAGGCTGTTCTACTGCAAAATGGTGTGCCGAAAGAAAATATCCTGAAAGAAACCCAGGCCACATATACATTAGAAAATGCAGAAAAAACCCGAGTTCTTTTGCAGGAAGAACACATTACAGTGCGGCAGGCAATCCTGTGCTGTAAAGCCCATCATGCCAGAAGAGCGTACCTCTATTACTCTATGGTCTTTCCGGAAGTGAATATTCTTGTCCATCCGGTGCCCGTGGATGAAATTACAAAAGAAGACTGGTATAAGACGCAGTCCGGCAGGAAGATTGTTTTTGGAGAATTGTCGAGAATGGGAGAACAGCTTAGCATGATGGAAGGGCGTATTGATTATGGTTTTGATTTGTAGAATACGATTTCCTGAAGACGATATTATATCTCCAACTTCCGTTGCATCCAAATATATTTAAGATAACTGGTTATTTTAAATATATTTGGATTGCAAAGCCAGTTTCCGATATAATATGTCTTAGGAAATCTGTCTACAAAATGATAAGCGATAATCAATAGACGCTGCAGGAGTCAGTTTCCGAGGGTATTGGTGTCATTTGTTCTGTGTTTGGATTCTTTTTGTTTTGTGGTACAATGTTTTTATAATCGAGATTGAATTTGGTATGATTTGATTCTGTTGTCAGAAAGGATGTTTTTGTAAATATGGAGAAGAAGCAGTCGATCATAGATACGATCATGATTTTGTATGATATATTTTATGAGCAGGAGAAGAAGATTGCTACGTAGATTATGCAGCATCATAAGGAAGTGGTGAATATGACCATCGGGGAGCTGGCAGAGGCCTGTGGAACCAGTGTGGCGACAGTTTCCCGGTTTTGTAAAAAATGTAATGTGGATGGGTTTCATCATTTGAAGATTGGTCTGGCGAAGGAGATTGTGGAGAGTGAGACCAGTCAGCCTGTATCCAACACGATTTCCAGGGATGATATCGGGCAGTCTCTTCAGAATATTCTTGCTAATAAGATTGAGGAACTGAGACAGACCATCTCCTATATTGATGAGGAAACGCTTAATACCGTATTGGATGGAATTCGTAATGCGGGAATTGTGCAGCTCGTGGCAGTGGGCAATACGATTCCGGTAGCGCTGGATGGTGAGTTTAAATTGAGCCAGATTGGGATTCGGGCGGTTTCAGGAACCATCTGGGAGACGCAGATGTCCTTTGCGCTTTCTTTGAAGCCGGGAGATGTTACACCAAAACAGCCCTCGATTCTTTTTTGATTTGATAGGAAATTGCTCGATTTCCTATCAAACAAAAACCCTCTGGGGGGGATGCACACTCGCGTGATAGGAAGATGTCGTTTGCACGACCGCGCTCGGCGCGAGAGTTCCGCGAGCGAAACTCTTTGTTCTTGTCTGATTATGAGACAAATTGTATTTCTGATTCTTCAATCTGTTTTACGGTATCTACGGTGGTTCCGGCAATTTCAGCGATTTCTTCATAATCATATTTCTTTTTCTTTAGCATTCGCAACACTGTTTTTCTGGTCATATCCTGGGTGATATTTTCTGTGGTTTGCAGGATAGCTGCATCAATTTCATCGTCTAAATCAGGTTTGAAAAATCGTAATAATTCTTTATAGGTCATAGCGTTCTCCTTAATCTCATGAAATGTCTTTTTATTGGCATTAGTCACTACTTCCATCACTGCATCAGCATATTCTCTCTCTTGTTTTTGCTTTAGATCATGCACTGCAGAAAGTAATTTCGTAAATTGTTCTTTTTCAAGAGTATTCGTTATGGATGTCAGCCAAATATGAGCATCGGTATTCAGTTCACCTAAAATAATGAATTGCAGTGGAAATTGGTAGCCGGTTTGTATGATATAGATACCGTTTTCTGTCTTTTCTATGATTATACCTTCTTTTTCAAAATAAGAAAACAGTTTTTTAGGTTTTCTTTTTCTCACCAATGAGAGGGTGATATCATCTGCTGAAATGCCATCGACGTCCTTCGCATATGCTTTATACAAACATCCATATGCAATTACTTTGAAAAGAGTATCTATATTCATCTCATCATCTTCTGATTTGTATTCTATCAGATTATGTCCCCGAAAAATATGTCCGATTTCATTTTTAATTTGTACATTAGAA
>JAQYIU010000110.1 GCA_028721415.1 Lachnospiraceae bacterium
GTATCTTTTTTGGCGATTTCAATTGCTTTTGCGATGGCAGCTTTATAGCCCATCTCTTTCACATCTTTCGCTGTAATAACTGTTGCACCATACTTCTTCGCTTCTTTTCTCTCCTGAGGATGGTTTCTCGGTCCGCGGATACCGATATGTACAATCTTGGTCGGATCCATATTTTCATCCTGATATAAACGATTAAATGGAGAGCAGCGGGCAAATGGATCGTCACCGAATGCCGGATAGTTATCCAGATGAGCATCAAAGTGGATTACGCCGACTCTCTTTTTGTGTCTTTTGGCAAGGGTCTGGATGATCGGATAAGAGATACCGTGATCACCTCCGAATACGATCGGGATATTACCAGCGTCAATCATATCGGCATATTTTTCACGGATCTGGTCAAAAGTAAAATCATAATCTCCGTTTTTGGAAGCGACATCACCGTAGTCACAACAGGTCATGGTATCAAAGATATCGATGTCCCATTCAGGCAGATAACCAGTGTACCGGATAGAAGCTTCACGGATTGCCTTCGGAGCCAGCTCACAGGAAGAGAATCCTCCGATGGTGCAGCCGCCTTCCCACGGAACGCCCAGTACGGCAAAATCATAATTTTTTAATTCAGCTTTATCTCTTACGGCTGGAAGTCCTAAATAGGTAGGAACACCGCTGTAAATCTGTGGATTCGGTGATGGAGCGTAAATCGTTGGTCTTGTTTCCATTTCTTTCACTTACCTTTCGTATAACATTATTCAAAATGATTCTAAGATTACCGGATAGATTGTCATGGAATTACCGATAAATTATAAGAATCAAACAAAAACGATAATATAACATTCCAAACTATATTGTCGTTAGAAAAATTATAGCATGCTGAAAAAGAATGTCAAGAAAAAAGAAGCTGTTGACAGCTTTAGTAAAATAAAGTATAATAATAAAAACTGCAATGTCGGCGTAGAAACGATATTGCCGTAAGTATGCAGGGCAAAGGAGCTGGTTTTTTATTTCTGACAGCTCCCTTTTCTTTTATCAGGGTGAATTTTCCTTCCTTTCTTTCATATTATAATTCGCCTGATAAGATATGTTTTGCAGTCAACTATGCCAGCATGTGCTGGTATCACACAAAAGCACAATTTTTGTGCAGATAAGTTCCAAAAGGAGGAATAACATGAGAAAGACATTGAAGAAAGTAGCTGCTCTTGGACTTGCAGTTGCTATGGTAGCAGGAGTTGTTGGATGCGGTGGCTCAGGAAGCAGTGCTGACGCTGTAAAGATTGGTCTGGCTACTCCGCTGACAGGTGCCAGTGCACAGGATGGTAAAGCTATTCAGAACGGTGTGAATCTGGCAGTTAAGATGAAGAATGAAGCAGGTGGAATTAATGGAAAGACAGTGGAAGTTGTTGCAGAAGATGATAAGGGTGATTCGTCCGAGGCGGCTACTGTTGCGAACAAACTTGCACAGGATGATAGCATTCTGGCAGTAATCGGACATTTCAACAGTTCCTGTACACTGGCAGGCGCTCCAATCTACAATAATGCTGGAGTTGTTGAGATCTCTCCTGGTTCCAGTTCTGCTGCAGTAACAGATGCAGGTGATTATACATTCCGTGTGATCACAACAGATGCCGTTCAGGGACAGTATCTGGCTGACTGGTGTGTGAATGACCTTGGATATAAAAATGTAGCAATTTTATACGAGAACGATGACTACGGTCTGGGGCTTGCTGATGTTGCTGAAGAAGAAACCGGTAAACTTGGTGCAAAAACAGTTGTAAAAGAAGCTTATGAAGTCGGACAGACTGACTTCAGTACTGTTCTTACAAAAGTTGCAGCTTCTGATGCAGAAGTACTGATTATCGGCGGACTTTACAATGAAACTGCTCTGATTGCAAAACAGATGGCAGATAACGGCCTTGGCGATATGCAGATCATGGGTGTTGACGCAATCTACTCCGGAGCGCTGATCGATCTTGGTGGAGAGGCTGTAGATGGAATCAAATTAACTGCATACTTCTCTGAGAATTCTGACAATGCAAAGAGTCAGGAATTCGTGACCGCATATCAGGAAGAATACGGCGAAGTTCCTGGAACATACGCAGCATACGCTTATGATGCAGCACTGGTCGTGATGGATGCCATTGAAAATGCCGGAGAAGACCGTGTAGCAATCCGTGACTACATGTCTAAGATTGAAGGATTTGAAGGTTCTACCGGTACAGCAACATTTGATAAAAACGGTGACGTAATCAAAGCTCCACTTAGAATGGAGATTCAGGATGGTAAGTATACTATCGTAGAAAAATAATTATGTAACCAGTGAACAGATTTAATGGGAAAGGGTGTTTCGTTTATGTTTACCCAACAGTTAATTAACGGAATTACCGTCGGTGGTATCTATGCCCTGATTGCTTTAGGCTACACCATGGTTTACGGTATTTTAAAGATTGTTAACTTTGCCCACGGTGATGTGTTCATGATTGGTAGTTTCCTCGGCCTTGTCTTTGTACAAGGCCTGGGGATGCCTATTTATGTGGCGTTTCCGCTGGCAGCCGTTGCGACGGCAATTGTAGGTATTTTTATAGAGAGAGTGGCATATCGTCCGATCCGTATGCATGGAGCAGATGCTTTGGCTGTGCTGATTGCAGCGTTGGGCGTTTCTATTTTCCTCGAGAACTTTGCACAGCTTGTGTGGGGAACTGAAACTCATTCTTATGTGCAGCAGATTCAGAAAAAGACCTATAACTTTGGAGGAATTACATTATCGAATATTCAGATTGGGGTTATTATTTTATGTATTGCCCTGATGTTGATTTTATATTTAGTAGTTAATAAAACAAAAATCGGTGTGGCTATGCGAGCAACTTCACAGAGTATCGTATCGGCCCAGTTAATGGGAATCAACACAGAGAAGATCATCTCTCTCACCTTTGGTGTGGGTTCTGCACTGGCCTGTGTGGCAGGTGTTCTGGTTGGTACCTATTATGATGCGGTTTATCCGCTGGTTGGATATTCCTATGGATTGAAGGCTTTTGCAGCAGCAATCCTTGGTGGTATCGGAAGTATTCCGGGAGCGATGCTTGGCGGATTCCTGATCGGAATCGTGGAGACATTGGGTGCCGGTTATATTTCAGCCGGATATAAAGATGCCTTTGCCTTCGGAATTTTGATTCTTGTACTTATTTTCCGACCATCAGGACTTCTTGGTAAAAAGCATGTAGATAAGGTATAGGAGGAGATTATGGAGAGACTAAGTAAATATAAAAATATTGCGGCAGTCATCGGATGTATCCTCCTGTTGATCGCGCCGTTTATCATCACCAATTCCTACTACCTTCATATTATGGTTCTGATTGGTGTTTACATTATTTTGAGTTTGAGTCTGAACCTGATTACAGGTTATACCGGACAGCTCTGTCTGGGACATGCAGCATTTTATGGTATTGGTGCTTATGTGGGAGCACTTCTGATGCTGAATCTCAATGTGAATTTCTTTATTGCACTGATTGCCAGTGCAGTCGTATCTGGACTTTTTGGTCTGGTGCTTGGTATCCCTACCCTTCGACTTCGGGGAGATTATCTGGCTATCGTAACCCTTGGTTTTGGTGAGATCGTGCGTCTGGTATTTGTTAACTGGGCCGATGTGACCAGAGGCCCAATGGGACTTCCGGGAATTCCAACCCCTTCTATTTTCGGATTCCAGATTTCAGGAAGAACTGCTTTTTATTATCTGATCTTTATTCTGGTGGCTCTGACTCTGGTTTTCATGAACCGTCTTACCAACTCCGGATTTGGTATGGCAATGCAGACCGTAAAGGCAGATGAGATTGCAGCAGAATCCATCGGAATTTATCCTGTAAAATATAAGCTGATCGCCTTTGTCATTTCATCGGCAATGGCAGGAATGGCAGGTTGCTTCTATGCATCCTATGTTTCCTATATCAGTCCTACTACATTTGTATATAATACCTCCGTTACGATTCTTGCTATGGTAGTACTTGGAGGTCTTGGCAGTCTGGCCGGTTCTGTGATCGGTGCAGTAGTTCTCACCCTGATTCCGGAAGTTCTTCGTTTCATCAGTGATTATCGTATGCTCATTTTCGGTGCATTGATGGTTATCATGATGATTTTCAAACCGGAAGGATTCTGGGGTGTAAGTAAGCGAGTGAAAAATATTTATAAAATAAAAGCAGGAGGTGGGCGCCGTGAGCGAGATTCTAAGAGCAAATAATGTATCTATGGTCTTTGGTGGCCTGACTGCTGTTGACAGCGTCAATCTTACGATGAACGATAATGAGATCTTATCTCTGATCGGCCCGAATGGTGCGGGAAAAACAACCTTTTTCAATATGCTGACCGGTGTTTATAAACCGACTACCGGCAATATTATATTCATGGGAGAAGATATCACGGATCTGAAAGCGTATCAGCGTGTGGAAAAAGGTATCTCAAGAACATTCCAGAATATCCGTCTTTTCTCGGAAATGACAGCTCTGGAAAATCTTCTGGTTGCTCATCCGAAATGTAATCAGGAGAATCTTGGAAAAGTTGTTTTTGGCGGCAGGAAATTAAAAGCAGCCCGCCGTGAGATTGTAGAAGAATGTGAACAGATTCTGGAAGTCGTTGGTCTTCAGGATAAGAGTGCCGAACTGGCAACCAATCTTCCATATGGTAAACAGAGATTGCTTGAAATTGGCCGTGCCCTGGCAACGAATCCGAAGCTTGTACTTCTGGATGAGCCGGGTGCCGGTATGAATACCATTGAAAAGAATGAGTTATCCGATTTGATTTATTACATGACAGAGAAGATGAACAAGAAAGTTCTTCTGATTGAACATGATATGAAGTTTGTCATGGGTATTTCTGATAGAATCGTGGTACTTGACCATGGTGAGTTGATTGCCGACGGAAAACCGGAAGATATTCAGACAAATGAACAGGTTATCGAAGCATATCTTGGTAAAGGTATTGAAGACGACGAGGAGTGATAGTATATGGCAATATTAGAAATCAAAGATTTGCAGGTCAAATATGGTGTCATTCCCGCATTGAAAGGCCTGTCATTTCATGTAGATGAAGGAGAAGTTGTAGCTTTAATCGGAGCCAACGGTGCCGGAAAGACCACAACCCTCCACGCAATTTCATCCATTGTTCCGAAAGCCGGTGGAACAATTACCTTTGACGGTAAGGACATCACCGCTGAGAAGGCTCACAAGATTGTGGGACTTGGGATATCTCAGGTACAGGAAGGCCGTGGTGTATTTGCGGAGCTTACCGTACTGGAGAATCTGAAGATTGGAGCTTATCTTCGAAAAGATAAGGACGGAATTGAAAAAGATCTGAAGGATGTGTATGAGCTTTTTCCTAGATTGGAAGAGAGAAAAGAACAGCCGGCCGGAACCCTTTCCGGTGGAGAACAGCAGATGCTTGCGATCGGTCGTGCTCTGATGGCACAGCCAAAGATGCTTCTTCTCGATGAACCGTCCATGGGTCTTGCTCCTGTTGTAGTTGAGGATATTTTTAGAACTATCAAAAAGCTCAACAGAGAGAGACATATGACCATTCTTCTGGTAGAACAGAATGCGCAGATGGCACTCTATGCAGCCCATCGTGCATATGTTATGGAAACCGGAGAGATTGTGATGTCCGGAACATCCAAAGAACTGAAGAGCAACGATGACATTCGAAAGAGTTATCTTGGATTGTAATTATAAAGAAATGGGGATGTCGCATTAAAACAGCCCTCCCCATATGATAGAAAGATTTCTGCATTACATGGAATCGCTACCATAATTTTATGAAAAAGCGTGATACCTATGGTATGAATCGCAGACGACTTGTGTTTTGCTACTCAACTTACAAAGCATCTGCTTATCCAGTCCATAGGTATACACGCTTATTTTATAAATTATTACAACTATCTTCCATATGTTATGTAGGAATCTTTTTTCCATAACGCCACGCCCGATGTCGAGGGCTGTTTTATTATGGTGTGGAAATCCCATTTTGCGCAATTTCGAAGAAAGCTTTCATTTCCTTGCTCACCCATTTGTCTTTGTGATAAAATATCTGACGCCAGATGACCATTTCAAGATCTGGTACATCTATTTTCTTTATTGTCTGATTTTCCAGAGCCTTTTGTACTACATATTCGGGAAGAAAAGTAATGCCAGAATTATCTTTTTGTATAAGATCAAGGAGAAGATCCGTATTAGTAGATTCCAGAAAAGGACAGATTTTGGTGTTCATTTGGGCGAGACTCTGATCGAGAAGCTGTCGATAACTGGCATTTTTTTCTGTGAGAAGGAATGGATAGGACAATAGTTCTGTAATAGAAATATTTTTTTTATTAACCAGAGGGTGGGATGGCGAAGTTAAAAAGATGACTTTTTCTTCTTTTTCAAGAATTTTTATCCAGTTCGTATGCTCCCATTTTTTATCGGCCAGATAAACGAAATCAACATCATTTTTGTTGAGCCGAGTAATCAGTCCATCAATGGTATCTGTGGTGATACTGACCGTAACTTTGGAATATTGGTTATGAAACATTTGTATCAGATTGCAAAATAAGGAGGAGCATAGAGAATCAATGGTTCCTATACGAATAGCACCGGATAAATCATTTTCCTGAGTTAGGGATTCTTTCGCCAGAGTCAGGCTATTCAGAGCCTGAAGCGAATGATAATAAAAAATCTTTCCGTGGCTGGTGAGACTGATTTTCTTGCCGAGACGGTCAAATAGACGGATATTCAATTCTTTCTCAAGATTTCTGATATGAATGGTCACAGCGGCTTGCGAATATCCTGTTTTTTCGGCAGCTTTTGAAAAACTTCCCTGTTGTACAATTGTGACGAATGTTTCCAGTTCCTGTAATTCCATGTATTCTCCTTTTGGTATAAATATTTATAGTTTAAAAATTTTAAATTATATTATAAAACATCTTTAATTTACTTAAATTTGATTTTATATTACACTGGAATCAAGAGAAAAGCAAGTTTTAAGGAGAGAGGGGTTTCAGTGAGAAGAGGAGAAGAAAAATATCAATTATATTTGAATGTTTTAGAAGAAGAACTGGTTCCGGCTATGGGGTGTACGGAACCGATTGCAGTGGCTTATGGTGCAGCGAAGGCAAGAGAAGTGCTTGGAAAGATTCCTGATCGGATAACCATAGAAGCCAGTGGAAGTATTATCAAAAATGTGAAGAGTGTATTCGTTCCCAATACGGATCATTTAAAAGGAATAGAAGCAGCCGCGGTGGCAGGCGTGATTGCAGGAAATGCGGATAAAAAACTGGAAGTAATTGCAAGGGTCGAAGAAGATAAGAAGATGGCCATCAACAGTTATCTGAAAGAGGCAAAAATCGAGACGAGGTTTCTCGATAGTAATCTGGTTTTTGACCTGATTGTGACAGTTTATAAAGAAGAATCTTATGCCAAAGTAAGAATTGCAGATTATCAGTCGAATATTGTTTTTATCGAAAAAGATGGAAAATGTCTGTATAACAAGGCGTTGGACGAAGAAAAGAATCAATATATTGGATCTGACAGATCCTGGATGGATATGGAAAGTATCTGGGATTTTGCGAACTCGGTAGAAATCGAGGATGTAAGCCCGGTTTTAGATAGACAGATTGCATATAATATGGCGATTGCTGAAGAAGGATTGCGGGGTAATTATGGGGCCAATATTGGAAAGGTGTTGTTAAATACCTATGGAAATGAAATCAGTGTCCGTGCCAAAGCTAAGGCAGCAGCCGGTTCGGATGCCAGAATGAATGGCTGTGAACTTCCGGTAATCATTAATTCCGGCAGCGGCAATCAGGGGATTACTTGTTCTGTTCCTGTTATAGAATATGCAAGGGAATTGAAGGTAGAGAAAGAAAAGCTTATCCGTGCACTGGTTCTTTCCAATCTTACAACGATACATCAGAAAACAGGAATCGGGACTCTATCTGCTTATTGTGGTGCGGTCTGTGCCGGTGTTGGAGCAGGAGCAGGCATTGCTTATTTATATGATGGAGATTACGAGGATATTATACATACTGTCGTTAATGCTCTGGCAATCGTTTCCGGAATTGTTTGTGATGGAGCAAAGGCTTCTTGTGCTGCCAAAATCGCTTCTTCTGTGGATGCTGCACTGATGGGGTATCATATGTACCAGCAAGGACAGGAATTTAAAGGGGGAGATGGTATCGTCATGAATAATGTTGAATCTACGATTCAAAATGTAGGATATCTGGGCAAAGAGGGAATGAAAGATACCAATGAAAAAATTATCAAAATGATGATTCAATCGTGTTAGAGTGGCAGGAGGTGAAAGATGGAGGCAAATAAAACACATTTAAAAGAAATGATAGAAACGCTGTTTTCGATTTCGGAACCCTGTGAAGCCGGGGTCCAGCGGCAAAGCTATTCGACCGCTTATCGTCAGGGAGTGGACTATGTCAGAAAGAAAATGGCAGAAATCGGGCTTGATTCCAGAGAAGATACCGTGGGTAATGTATTCGGTACGCTAAAAGGAACGGATGCATCCTTACCTTGTATTATGTCCGGTTCTCATCTGGATACCGTGCGTTGTGCCGGAGGATTTGACGGCATTGCGGGTGTAGTCTGTGCCATGGAA
>JAQYIU010000111.1 GCA_028721415.1 Lachnospiraceae bacterium
AACCACTGGTTCTTTTCCTGTCTTACTGTTTGTTTTGGTTGAACTATTCGTCCGTTCCATGGATCTGATGTCTTGACATCACTCAGCCTCAGATCCGAATGAAATTTAAAGATTCTCGCAGAGTCAGTATCTCGAAAACCTACGGTTTTCTCGATCATTAGCTTCGCCAAATGCATATATCGCAACTTTCGTGACCGTGCACAAGCACCAGTCACATCATCTGCGCCATCTGCGCTTGTCTCTGCTTGAATGAAAATTGAACGTTCAAGGTTGTTTTGTTATTCAGTTATCAAGTTTCATTGTTGTTTTTTGTTCTCCCGCGAACAATATGTATCTTATCACATATCAATTCGTTTGTCAACAATAAATTTGTAAAAACTTTTTGTAAAATTGTTTTTCATTTTCACACAATTCATTGTCTTCTTTTTGACAATCAATTCAGATTAATTAAGACCCCGAATCTCTTCGACGTCCTAAAATGTAATAAAGGAAACACCTAAATGATTATCTCTATTCCGTTCCCTTTTCAGCGGAACAGTTCAAAATTATAGCAAAGAAATATCCTTCCGTCAACCCCTTTTTTTATTATTTTTTCTTCTGTATTTTTCTTTCATTTTTTATTTACATTCTGGCAAACCGGCTACACTGGTAAGCAATGATAATCCACCAGACAATACAGTTGCAGAAATTACTATCGGCCAATTAACCGCACTTATTACCGCTGTACTCCCAATCGTTGCGATTGCTGTCTGAGCCATCGTCTTCAATGCTCTGATTCCGGCACACTTCAACCATTTTCTTGATTTTTCATTTATATTAATCTTCATGACACTCATCCTATCTATCCAATCATCTATACGATGACTGAATTCATTCACTTTTTCCTTTACATATAAGTATACTCCGTAATGTAAGTATACTCCGTAATGGAATAATGTTTCTTTATTTTTCATCTATTCAATACGATACTATGATGTTAGGATGATTTGATCATTATCCATCCAAAAAGGATTATCCAGGATTTTATCATTAAGATAATTGAAGATATAGAAAAGAATAAGGCGAACTTCGCTGAAGAATTCACTGCACAGATGAGAATGTAATTCAATAATCTTTTTCAAAAGAAAAAAGCTGAGAACACAAAGGCTCTCAGCTTTTTATTAGACTGCGGAAGATGGGACTTGAACCCATACGCCCTAACGAGCACTAGATCCTTAGTCTAGCCTGTCTGCCAATTCCAGCACTCCCGCAAACATTTATTATTTATACACCTAATTCAATCAAATGTCAATACCTTTTTATAAAAAAATAATTTTTCTTTCCTTAACTCTATTCTGACCAATTATTTTGACCGATTATATAAAGGATAATTCAGCCGATCAGCCTTTTCATTGACTATATAAATCCGCAATGATATACTGTAGGAAACCAGAAAACCATTTCGGGTTTCCTGGTTTCTCACGGAGGAACTATCTAATGAGAGAAAAAATAATTGACGCTGCCATTGCAGAATTTACTCAAAGTGGGCTTAAATTCACAATGAGCGATCTGGCAAAAGATCTTGGAATTAGCAAGAAAACCATTTATACCGTTTTTGAGAGCAAGCAAGCTGTTCTCATTGCCATTGCAGACCGCTATTCTGCTGATTTTACTCAAATGCAAAAGGAATTGGAACAAGATACAAGTCTGAATGCTGTTCAAAAGCTGGAGAAGCTTTTATGCGCTCTTCCAGAAAAGTATTGCGATATTGGCCTTAACCGGATTTATGAACTTTCGGAAAAATATCCGAAACCCTACCGCCATCTGATGACTGCTGTTCACCATGGCTGGGAACTGGCAGAGGAATATATAAAAGAAGGAATTCAGAATGGCGAGATAGAAAATGTTCCTGTTCCTGTCGTTATGGCCATGGTGAAGGGTTCTGTACAGAATTTTATGGAAACCAATGTGCTGTATCAGAATAATCTCACTTATGAACAGGGTAAAAGAGAGATGGTAAGAATTTTGATGAATGGAATCAAAAAATAGAAAAGGAGAATTGTATGAAGGACAAACTGGACAAAGAATTATACCCGGATTATGTCTATCCGGAATTTAAACCTGATTTAAAGGAACCATTCCGGGAACCCATTGCAAAACTGGGGAAAAAGATCACTGATCGCATTCCTCAGAAACTGGGTTTGAAAAAGATCACACAGGAAGATCCGGAATACTGGGGTCTGGCTGCAGTGCTGACAGATGAAGAAGCAGAATTGGCTCTCAAGCTTGGGGTCAGAAAACAAAAAACTCTTCCTGAAATTGTGAAGTTATCTGGTCTTGATGAAAAGAAATGCGAATCTCTTCTGGAGGAAATGTCCATCAAAGGTATTTTAGAATACAATTGGGAGAATGAAGCACATGAGAAACAATATGTTCTTCCAATGTATGTGCCAGGATGTGCAGAATTTTTTAATATGAATTCCAATATTCTTTCCTCATCACCGGAAATCGGTACATTTTTTGAGCATATGTCCCGTCTCCCTCTTGAGAAAATCACTCCCTTTGTACCGGAAGGCGGTGCAGGCATCGGTATGCATGTTATTCCGGTGGAAAAAGCCATTGAGATGGAAAATGAATCCATTGATCTGGAACACATTTCCTACTGGCTGGATAAATATGATGGAAAATATGCTGCCAGCCCTTGTTCCTGCCGTCGTTCTCGTCTGACCCACGATGAAGGGTGTGCTGATGATCCAGAAGGCTGGTGTATTGCTGTCGGTGACATGGCAGATTATGTTGTGGAAACCCAGAAGGATGGACACTACATTTCCCGTGATGAAGCTCTGAAGATTTTTCAGCAGGCAGAAGAAAATGGTTTTGTCCATCAGATCACGAATATTGATGGCAAAAACAAAATCTTCGCCATTTGTAACTGTAATGTCAATGTCTGTTATGCATTACGAACTTCTCAGCTTTTCAACACGCCGAATATGTCCCGCTCTGCCTACATTGCTGAGGTAGATAAGAAAAAATGTGTGGCCTGTGGAAAATGTGTGGAAAGTTGTCCCGCAGGTGCAGTGAAGCTAGGTCAAAAGCTTTGCGATAAAGAAGGTTGTGAAATTACATACCCGAAAATGCCTCTGCCGACCGAACAGCCTTGGGGCGAACATATGTGGTCTCATAATTATCGAGATACCAATCGAATCAACTGTTATGATACCGGAACTTCCCCGTGTAAGACCGCCTGTCCTGCCCACATTGCCGTACAGGGCTATTTACAACTGGCCAAAGAAGGACGTTATGAAGAAGCGTTGGCACTAATCAAAAAAGATAATCCATTGCCGGCTGTATGCGGACATGTCTGCAATCGTCGTTGTGAGGACGCCTGTACCAGGGGAACCATCGACGAAGCGGTAGCCATTGATGAAGTAAAACGATTTGTTGCAGAAAGGGATCTCAATGCAGAAACCCGATATATTCCAAAACCAACGATTCCTTCTCTTCGTGGTGGATTTGATGAGAAAATTGCGATTATCGGTGCCGGTCCGGCTGGACTTTCCTGCGCTTATTATCTGGCACTGACCGGATACAAACCTACCATTTTTGAGAAAAATGCCGAACCAGGCGGAATGTTACGTTACGGGATTCCATCTTATAAATTAGAAAAAGAGCTTCTGGCTGCGGAAATTGATATTATTCGTGAACTGGGCGTTGAAATTCAATGTGGTATCGAACTGGGTAAAGATATTACCATCGAAGAACTGCGAAATCAGGGATACAAAGGCTTTTACATGGCAATTGGCTGTCAGGAAGGCCGAAAACCGGGCATTCCTGGAGAAAACGCACTGGGCGCATATTCCGCCGTTGATTTTTTAAGAGAAGCCGGAGCAAACGAAAGTTTTCCACTGGAAGGTGACGTTGTTGTAATCGGAGGCGGGAACGTAGCCATCGATGCTGCCAGAGTCAGCAGTCGTTGTACAGATAATAATATTACCATGTTCTGCCTCGAAGAAGAAAATGAAATGCCAGCCAGCAAGGAAGAAATCAAAGAAGCTCTTGAGGAAGGGATCGCTCTTCATTGTGGATGGGGTCCGAAAGAAATTCTGGAAGAAAACGGTCAGGTCTGTGGTGTTATTTTTAAGAAATGTGTGCACGTTTTCGACGAGCAGGGCAGATTTTCTCCTGTATATGAGGAAGAAAACACTATGACGATACCATGCCGTTACGTCATTTTCTCCGTCGGACAGACTGTCCAGTGGGGCGATTTATCCGATCAGCTTCATGTAGAACTTCGTCCAAATGGTACTGCTTTTGCCAACAAACTGACTTATCAGACCTCTGAACCGGATATATTTGTCGGCGGTGATGTATATACAGGTCCTTCTTTTGCCATAGACGCCATCGCAGCAGGAAGAGAAGGTGCCATTTCCCTGCATCGATATGTCCATGAACACTGTACCTTAACCATTGGACGAAACCGCCGTGATTTTATCGAGCTGGATAAAGAAAACATTACTGTGGATACCTATGATTCTTCCAAACGACAGATTCCTCCGAAAGCGGATGTAAAGAAACAGGCCGTTTCTTTCCGTGACCTTTCGGATTCTTTTACCGAAGAACAGGTGAAAAAAGAAGCTTCCCGTTGTTTAGCTTGTGGAGCCTCGGTAGTAGATCCAAACAAATGTATCGGCTGTGGAGTCTGTACCACAAAATGTATGTTTGACGCCATCCATTTACACCGGGAACTTCCAGGTGCTTCTGTGATGCGTTCCTCAGAAGAAAAATTAAAATATATTATCCCAAATATGGTAAAACAATCCATTAAGGTAAAATTTAAAAAGAAATAAATAGAAGTTGTTTTTCAACATTTCATGGAAAGGAGCATCATTATGCATGAGCTTGGTGTGACATTTCATATTATGGATCATTTAGAAAAAGTGGCTGCGGGGAACCAGGTTTCTCACATTCATGCGGTCACCCTGGAACTCGGTGAGGTCTCAACTGTCATTGAGTCTTACCTCCAGGATTGCTGGGCATGGGCCTCGAAAAAGCGACCTTTGTTCCAGGAATCGAAGTTAATTGTGGAATCCTTACCTGCCATCACTTACTGCGAAGATTGCAAACAGACCTATCCTACCGTTGAACACGGAAAAATATGTCCTTATTGCAAAAGCGAGCACACGTATTTGTTGCAGGGTAATGAATTCAATATAAAAGAAATAGAAGTAGAATAAAGGAGAGAGAATTTATGTTTTTTCAAATCTATGGTGAAACAGCCGGATGGCAGCTCCTTGGCTGGCTGATGGTATTTACCGGACTTGTGGTAATGAACGAAATTGCACGACGCTCAAAAGCAGGAGGAATTGCCTGTTTTCTGATTCTGCCGGCGGTATTGACCGTTTACTTTATCGCAATTTATGTCGGTGCAACGATGGGAGCCGAATGGGCACTGAACAATGACACTTATGTCCATATGAACAGTTGGTTCCATTATGCAAAGCTTTATGCAGCAACTGCCGGATGTATCGGTTTCATGATTCTGAAATATCATTGGGGTAAATTAGGAAAATCCGAAGGATTTAAAGTATTTCCTTTTGCAATCGTCGCTATCAACATTCTGATTGCAGTAGTTTCCGACTTCGAATCTGCCATCCGTGCCGGTTCTTTAGCCGGAGGCTGGTGGCTTTCTTCCGAAGGTGTATGGTTATATGGCGGCTGGTGGAATGTGTTAAATGGACTTGCCGGTCTTCTGAACATTTTCTGTATGACCGGATGGTGGGGAATCTATTCTTCCAAAGATAAAAAAGATATGCTCTGGCCGGACATGATCTGGATTTATATTCTGGCCTATGATGTCTGGAATTTCCAGTATACTTATCTGAATCTCCCAACCCATTCCTGGTATTGCGGTCTGGCACTCTTACTGGCTCCGACCTTTGCAGCTGCCCTGTGGAATAAAGGTGGCTGGATTCAAAACCGCGCCAACACCCTGGCTCTCTGGTGTATGTTTGCACAGGTATTTCCACTGTTCCAGGATGCAAGCCGATTTACTACAGTGACTTCTGTATACGGCGAAGGCGGAATTGCTGCTGCCATGGGAAGCACCATGCCGGTTACTGCCAACCCTACCGCTCAGGGATTAATTTCTATCATATCGATTGCTGTAAATGTATTTGTCTTCGCTTACATTTTGAAGAAGGCAAAAGCATTAAAGAAAAATCCATGGAAAGAGGAAATCTTCACAGATACCAAGGATTATCAGGAAGCAATAGAACGAGCTTAGAACATCAATTTATTCACAAAAAATACCACCATCGAAACGAATGGTGGTATTTTTTATTATCCTAATATACCTGTTGACTGTAAGAACAATGCCAGCATCATTAAAGGAGCAATATAACGAATCATCACTCTGTAGAGTTTTTTACGTCCAAATTTATCTCCGCTGCGTTCCATCTCTTCAATCACAAAGTCAGGGGTTACAACCCATCCCACAAGAACTGTGGAT